>NZ_JBHXTG010000068.1:0-50955 GCF_042677465.1 Kitasatospora sp. NPDC127111 | reverse complement strand
TTGGACTTGAGCGGACGTCACGACGGCGGGCGGCAGGGCGGCGGGGCGGCGGGGTTCGGCGGGCGCCCCGGCCCGGGGTCACGGGGCCGCGATCAGCGGGGCGACGGCGGTCCGGCTGAGCGCGTGGCAGAGCGGGACGAGGACGGCCATCGCGATCGGCGCCAGCAGCAGCACCACCGCGGTGGCGAGCGCGAAGCCGCCGATCACGTCGGTGGGGTAGTGGACGCCCATGTACATCCGGCAGAAGCCCTGCAGCAGGGCGAGCCCGCCGGCGATCCAGCCCAGCCGCCGGTTCACCAGGAACAGCGCCACGGCGATGCCCATCGACATGGTCGAGTGGTCGCTGACGAAGGAGTGCGTGCCGGCCTTGCCGTCCACCAGCACGTCCAGCCCGGGGTGGTCGACGAACGGGCGCGGCCGGTCCACGATGGCCGCGATCGGGAGGTTGGCCAGCTCGGCGATGGCCACCGAGAGCGGGGCCCAGAGCAGGCCGGCCACGGCCACCGGGGCGTCCGGGCGGCGTCTGGCCTGCAGCCAGCCGACCAGGCCCAGCATCGCCAGGCCGATCAGGATGCCGTACTCGCCGATCCAGGAGACCACGTGGTCCAGCCAGTCCGGGGAACGCTTGGCCAGGCCGTTGACGGCGTAGAGCAGGCCGAGGTCGGGGTTGGTCGTGTCGGCAAGCGGCGTCGACACGCCGCACCTCCTTCTGGTCCGCAGCACCTGTTCGTTCCGGCCGTGGGCCCGCCCAGCCCCTCCCGGCTCGGACCGGTGCGGAGGGGTGACGCGCAACCACCGGACACAACGTCATAACCGGCGCACAGCGTTCCACGGAAACGCGCGGTTATGGAAACTTGACTCAGCGTCCACACCGCACTCACACCAGCGGGCCCGGGGCGGGTCAGTTCTTTGCAGGCGTTTGACCTGGACCTGTCGGGGCGGGGCCGGCCGCGACCGCCGCCCTGGACGTCGGGGCCGCGGGCGCGGCGGCGGCGGGCTGGTTGGCGGGGGCGGGGGTCGGGGACTCGGGAGCGGTGGTGCCGGGGCGGCTCGGGGCGGTGATGCTGCCGTCCGCGTTGCGCCCCGGCAGGGCCTGGGCGCCGTCGGAGGTGACCCGGGTGGCGCCGATGTACTCCCTGGTGTCGATCTTGTCGTAGCGGATCACCGCACCCGTGTGCGGCGCGTTGATCATGTAGCCGCCGCCGACGTAGATGCCGACGTGGTGGATGCTGCGCGGATCCGTCAGGTCCGTCGCCCAGAACACCAGGTCCCCCGGGCGCAGTTGGTCGCGCGAGGGGTGCGGACCGGCGTACCACTGGTCGTTCGCGACCCGGGGGAGGGTGATGCCCACGCTGGCGTACGCGGCCTGGGTGAGCCCGGAGCAGTCGAACCGCCCGTTCTGCGAGGGCAGGCCCTCGCCGCCCCACAGGTACGGGGTGCCGAGCTTGGTCTGGGCGAAGTAGATCGCGCCGGACGACTGCTGGGAGACCTCCACCGGCGCGGTCGGCGCGGTGAAACTGCGGGCCATCGCCTGGATGTTCCGCACGTAGCCCTGCGTCTCCTTGTACGGCGGCACCCCGTTGTACTTGGTCACCGCGTACGGGCCGGCGTTGTAGGCGGCCAGCAGGTTGGCCTGGCGGTCGCCCGGAACGCCGGCGACGTCCTTGGCGAGCGCGCAGTCGAAGGTCGCCGCCGAGGCGATCGCGTCCATCGGGTCCCAGACGTCCTTCCTGCCGTCATTGTTGCCGTCGGTGCCGTATGTCGCCCAGGTGCCCGGCATGAACTGCGCCATTCCCTGCGCACCCACGCCGGACTGGGCGCGAGGGTCGAAACCGCTTTCCTGGTACAGCTGCGCCGCGAGCATCGGCGGCGAGATCTCCGGACAGAGCGAGCCCCACTGCTGGATCGGCGCCTGGTAGGCGGCCGGAACGGTGCCCGGCGAGAGCGCGGCGCGATTCGCCGACTGCTGCGGCGCACCACTCGCCGCATACGTCCCGACCGTGACCAGTCCGATGAAGCCGACCGCGACAACTCCCGCAGCGGCGGCGGCCGTACCGCCCTTCCGGAGTACCATCAGCACCATCCCGACGAATCGTCAGTCGAAGTGTCCCGGAAGGCGTTGCTCACCGCAATCATCAGAGATACAAAGAGTGAGCGCTATCCTTCGTACGGTGGACATCCTCGCGTACGTGTCCGATGCCTCACGACCAATCCGCGAGAAGCAGCCAAGTCGACATCAGATCTGGCCAAGAATAGGTACCGACCCTTCGCGCGGACGGGGTCTGGGGCCTTGAATTTGCCTGATCGGGCGGTGAGATGGAAATGAACCTGAGCAGCGTGGACAGCATCGCGATCGGCCACCTGGCCGAGGACCCTCCTAAGAAGCCGAATATCGACACCATCATCGGCGGGATCGCCCCGGACTGGGGCCCGTTCGCGAGCCTCGGGTCGGAGGCCCGGGTGATGGTCGAGGTCGTCATGGCCGTGGCGATCCTGGCCTGCCTCGGCATCGCCGTCTGGGGCGCGGCCAAGCAGCGCATCGGCGCGACCGCCATGCGGGACAGCTTCGGCGCCGAACAGGGCAAGGGGCTGATCATCGCCGGCCTGACCGGCGTGTTCATCATTGGATCACTCGGCACTCTGTTCACCATTGTGTACGGCATGGCCATCTGACGATCGGACAACCCGGACGCGCACCGGCGGGCCACCCATCCGCCCCGCCGTCCGGCCGTCCTGATCCGCCGGATTCCCCGCCGGGAACCCGTCCATCACCCCGCCCTCCGCCCCCGTCCACGGGCGGAGGGGCCCCGGAGCCGCCCCGGCTCCCCGCACCAGGAGGGCCGCCGTGCCGTTGTCCGACGACCAGCCGCACACCCGTACGCGGTTGCCGGTCGGCGAACAGGCCTCCTCCCAGCCGAGCGCCCGTCAGCCCAGGCCACTGCGCACCCTGCTGACCGTCCTGGCCGTCGTCACCCTGCTCGTGGTCGCGATCTCCATCGCCAACCGCGGCAAGGCCGACCCCGGCACCGGCGGCCGCTCCGCCGACGCCGCCCCCACCGCCGCCTCCGGCGCCGGCCCCGCCCCCAGCGGCGACCAGCCCGTCGGCACCACCACCAACGGCATCGCGAGCGGCTTCCCGCGCACCGACCAGGGCGCGCAGTCCGCCGCCGCCAACTACGCGGTGGCGATCGGCTCCGCCGACATGTTCCGCACCGACAGCCGCCACACCATCGTCGCCACGATCACCGACCCGTCCGCCACCGCCACCCTCCAGTCCCGCCTCGACCAGGGTTTCGGGGGCGACACCGCCGCCCGCTACGGCCTCGACGCCCAGGGCCGCGCGCCGAAGGGCCTCACCTTCGTCAGCCGCACCGTCCCGGCCGGCACCAAGTCGGTCAACTACAGCGACAACGACGCCAAGGTCGAGGTCTGGTGCACCGGCCTCACCGGCCTCGCAGGGGAGCGCTCCGTCCAGCCCGTCACCGCGAACTGGTTCACCCTCACGCTCACCCTCCGCTGGACGGGCACCGACTGGAAGCTCGCCGACTACGCAAGCCGGCAGGGCCCGGCCCCCATGCCGGGCGACCAACAGGCCGCCACCGCCGAGGAGATCACCGGCGCCGTCCAGCAGTTCGGGGGTTTCCGCTATGCCCGTTGATGCCGTTACCAGGAGATTGTCCCGGGTCGGTGGGGTCTTTGGTGCTCTGGTCGTCCTTCAGGCAGCCGCAGTGGCGGTTGCCTCCCAGGCGTTCGCCGATCCCAGCCCCAGCCCCAGTCCCACCGCGTCTCCGACCGGGAACGACTGTGATGTTCTGCCGCTGCCCGGTAGCGGCGTTTACTGTGCCTCCAAGCCGGGTGGCGGCTCCCTCCCCGGGACCGGGGCCGTCGGGAGTGTGACCGATCCGCTCGGGTCGTTGGCGAAGGGGTGTGCGCAGGCGGCGGCGTGGGTGGTGCGGAGCCTGTCGGGGGCGATCGACGGGACGACGCAGGTGGACTTCACCAACGCGTCGTTCCTGCAGCAGTACGCGGTGGTGTTCGCCGCGTCGACGATCATCACGCTGGTGCTCTGGCTGCTGGCGGTGACGAAGCGGGCCGTGCGCGGGGCGCCGTTGACGACGGCGATCTCGGAGGCGATCGGCTTCCTCTGGCTGACCGTGGTGGCCTCGGCGTTCACGCCGCTGATCCTGTACACCGTGGTGAGCGCGACGGACGGGCTGACCAAGGCGATCGCGGTGGGGACGAAGTCGGACACCGGGACGTACCTGGGCGGGTTCGCGGACACGTTGGAGAAGGGCAACATGGGCGGCGGCCCGCTGATCCTGATCATCGTGTCGCTGGTGGCCGTGCTGGCGGCGGCGGTGCTCTGGGTCGAACTTCTGATCCGGGCGGCGATGCTGTACGTGGGCGCGCTGCTGGGGACGGCGGTGTACGCGGGGCTGGTGGACAAGCAGTTGTGGAAGCACGTGCGCCGCTGGGCGGGGGTGATGCTGGCGGTGGACCTGGCGAAGCCGATCATCGTGATCATCCTCGGTCTGGCCGGCGCGGTGGCGACCGGTGCCGGGGCCAGTGACGACTTCGCCCGGGTGCTGTCGGGTCTGGCGATCCTCTTCCTGTCGATCTTCGCGAGCGCCGCCGTCTACCGCTTCGTGCCGGGCTTCGGCGACGAGATCATGAGCATGCGCAACGCCCGGGCCAACGCGGTGTCGGCCGGTTCGGCGATGATCAACGGAACGGCGAACCTGTTGAAGCAGGGCATCAGCACCCACGGCGACCGCGGTCCGCAGGGGGCCGGCGGCGGTGGTGGGGCCGCGGGCGGCGGTTCGGTCGCGCCGGGCATCGCCGCCCACGCCGCGCGGACCCCGGCGCCGCCACCGCAGGCCGCGCCGCCGGCCTCGGTGCCGATGCGCGACGTTCCGATCCGCGACAGCAATCCAGCGAAGGGAGGGTGACGGGTAAGTGAGCAGCGAACCGCTCGGCCAGTACGGTGCCCAGTACGCCCAGCCGTACGTGCACCAGCGCCGCACCTACCTGATCGGCAAGGCCCGCCCGAACGCGCCGATCGGCCGCAACCGGGAGTCCGGCGAGATCGTCCTGATCATCTTCGGGGCGTTCCTCGGCATGGTCTGGGGCCTGATGATGCCGATCCTGCCGCTGCGCATCGCGGGTCTGGTCGGCCTGCCGCTGCTGGCCATCGCGGCGGTCTACGTGCCGTACCGGCGCCGGACGTTCTACAAGTGGGTGGAGATCAACCGCACCTACCGCCGGACGGTCCGCAGCGGCCGGGCGGTGTGGAAGTCGGACGCGATGGACGCCGGCACCCGGCTGGACGGCCGCGAGGTCGAGGTCGGGCCGCCGCCCGGGGTCGGGCGGCTGCGCTGGCTGGCGGCGCCGTTCGGGCCGGACGAGGTCGGGGTGCTGATGCACCTGGAGCGGCGCACGGTGACGGCGGCGATCGAGATCGAGGGGCCGGGCGTCGGCCTGCGCGACTCGGAGGACCAGGAGGCCCTGGTCGACCGCTTCGGCACGCTGCTGAAGCACGTCGCCAACGGGGACGGCTTCGTGACCCGGCTGCAGATCCTGGCCCGGACGCTGCCGGCCGACCCGGACGCGCACGCCAAGGACGTGGAGCGGCGCGGCGACCACGACGCGCCGCGCTGGCTGAAGGAGTCGTACGACCAGCTGCAGTCGATGGTGTCGACCTCCTCCGAGCAGCACCGCGCGTACCTGGTGGCCTGCATGCACTACACCCGTGACCTGGCGGCCGAGGCGCACGCGATGGGCCGGACGGCGACCGGCCGACGGGCCCGGGACGACGAGGGCCTGGCCGCGGTGATGGCCCGTGAGCTGACCGACATCTGCGCGCGGCTGGCGGAGGCGGACATCCGGGTGCGCCAGCCGCTGGGCCAGGCCCGGCTGTCCTCGCTGCTGCACTCGATGTACGACCCGGACCACCCGATCGACCACATCCAGGCGATGTCCCGGCGCAACGCCTGGCCGGCCGAGCTGGACGCGACGCACCCGCAGTACCTGCAGGCGAAGACCCGAGAGTCGGCGACCCGCGAGCCGTGGTGCCACGCCACCGCCTGGATCAAGGAGTGGCCGCTCACCCCGGTGGGCGTCAACTTCCTGGCCCCGCTGCTGGTGCACACCCCGGACGTGATCCGGACGGTCGCGGTGACGATGGACCTGGAGCCGACCGACGTCGCGATCGAGCGGATGCTCACCGAGAAGACCAACGACGAGGCGGAGGCGAGCCGCGCCGCCAAGATGAACCGCACGGTCGACCCGCGCGACCTGGCCCACACCGGCCGGGTCGACCAGCGCGGTGACGACCTGGCGTCCGGCGCGGCCGGGGTCAACCTGGTCGGCTACATCACGGTGTCCTCGCGCAACCCCGAGGCGCTGGCCCGGGACAAGCGGACGATCCGCGCCTCGGCCGGCAAGAGCTACCTCAAGCTGGAGTGGTGCGACCGCGAGCACCACCGGGCCTTCGTCAACACCCTGCCGTTCGCCACCGGCATCCGCCGCTGATCCACCTGGAGGCCCCGCATGGCGATCGGCAACCTCACCGACGCGTTCACCAGCCTGATGTTCGGCAAGGTGGAGACCACCCGGCTGCCGGTGCGCACCTCCACGGGGCAGGCCCAGGCGGTCTACCTGCCCACCGCCGCCCCGGGGCTGGGCGACTCCGGCGTGATCATCGGCCGCGAGGTGTACAGCGGCAAGGGGTACGTCTACGACCCGTTCCAGCTGTACGGGCAGCAGCTGCCGGCCCCGCACTGGCTGGTGCTGGGCGAGTCCGGCAACGGCAAGTCGGCGCTGGAGAAGACGTACGTGCTGCGCCAGCTGCGGTTCCGGGACCGGCAGGTGGTGGTGCTGGACGCGCAGGGTGAGGACGGGGTCGGCGAGTGGAACCTGATCGCCGACGCGCTGGGCATAAAGTCGATCCGGCTCGACCCGATGGCGGCCCGGGACGGCGGGGTGAAGCTGAACCCGCTGGACCCGGCGATCACCCAGACCGGCCAGCTGTCGCTGCTGCGCACCATCATCGAGGTGGCGATGGGGCGCGGCCTGGAGGAGCGGGCCGGGTTCGCGTTGAAGGCCGCGCACGCCCACGTGGTGGCGACGGTGACCGACCGCCAGCCGGTGCTGGACGACATCATCGACACCCTGCGCAGCCCCGAGCTGTCCTCGGTGGAGTCGCTGGGCGTGGCGGTGGACGAGGTGCAGTCCTGGGGCCTGGACGTGGCGCTGGTGCTGGACCGGCTGGTGGACGGTGACCTGCGCGGCATGTTCGACGGGCCGACGACCGACGGCATCGACCTGGACGCGCCGCTGATCGTCTTCGACCTGTCGCACATCGACCGCAACTCGATCGCGATGCCGATCCTGATGGCGATCGTCGGCGTGTGGCTGGAGCACACCTGGATCAGGCCGGACCGGAAGAAGCGGATCTTCCTGGTCGAGGAGGCGTGGCACATCATCAACAGCCCCTTCGTGGCGCAGCTGTTCCAGCGGCTGCTGAAGTTCGGGCGCCGCCTCGGTCTCTCCTTCGTGGCCGTGGTGCACCATTTGTCCGACGTGGTGGACGGCGCGGCGGCCAAGGAGGCGTCGGCGATCCTGAAGATGGCCTCCACCCGGACCATCTACATGCAGAAGGCCGAGGAGGCGAGAGCCACCGGCCGGGTGCTGGGTCTGCCGCGCTGGGCGGTGGAGATCATCCCCACACTTTCGCCGGGCATCGCGGTCTGGGACGTGAACGGCAACGTCCAGGTGGTGAAGCACATCATCACCGACACCGAGCGGCCATTGGTCTACACCGACCGCGCGATGACCGAGGACGCGGTGGCCGAGCGGGCCCGCGCGGAGCGGCAGTTGGCGTCCGAACCGGGCGTCTGACCGGGTCGGCCGGGCCGCCGGAGCGGTCCCGGCGGCGGCTCGGGGGCCGGCGGTCCGGCGTGTCGGCGCGGTGCGGCGGGGGCGGGCGGGTGGCGACGATTCGTCAGTAGGTAACCCTGTCGTTACGTTCAGGGTCCTGACAGCTACGCGCGTTGACTCTAGGCTGCACTCGCGCAACACACATGCCGGCGCCCGGAACTGTCCACAGCCGGGCGCTCTCTCAAGGGGCAGGGGACCCGCATGCTTTCCGTCAGATCCCGACGTGCGGTGCTGGCCGCAGTCGCCGCGGCCGGCCTGGTCGGCACGCTCGCCGTACCGACGGCCGCCCAGGCCGCGGACGC
Source organism: Kitasatospora sp. NPDC127111 (assembly GCF_042677465.1). Classification (NCBI taxonomy): domain Bacteria; kingdom Bacillati; phylum Actinomycetota; class Actinomycetes; order Kitasatosporales; family Streptomycetaceae; genus Kitasatospora; species Kitasatospora sp. NPDC127111. The sequence continues at coordinate 42,715 of NZ_JBHXTG010000068.1, read as the reverse complement.
CAAGCGTCAGAAGACCGTCAACCTCCAGCTGCTGGCGATCAACGACTTCCACGGCAACCTGGAGCCCCCGGCCGGCTCCTCCGGCACCATCAAGGAGATCGACCCGGCCACCGGCCAGGTCGTCTCCACCCCGGCGGGTGGCATCGAGTACCTGGCCACCGCGCTGCGCCAGGCCCGGATCCCGGCCGACGACTCGATCACCGTCGCCGCCGGTGACATCGTCGGCGCCTCCCCGCTGACCTCCGCGCTGTTCCACGACGAGCCCACCATCGAGGCGATGGACAAGCTCGGCCTGGACGTCACCGCGGTCGGCAACCACGAGTTCGACGAGGGCGCCAAAGAGCTGATCCGCCTCCAGGAGGGCGGCTGCCACCCGGTGGACGGCTGCTACGAGGAGGGGCGCAAGTTCAAGGGCGCCAACTTCAACTACCTGGCCGCCAACGTCACCAACGAGAAGACCGGCAAGCCGATCCTGGCCCCGTACTGGGTGACCAAGTCGCAGGGCGTGAAGGTCGGCTTCATCGGCGCCACGCTGGAGGGCACGCCGAACATCGTGACCGCCGAGGGCGTCAAGGGCCTGAAGTTCGGCAACGAGGTCGCCACGATCAACAAGTACGCCGCCGAGCTGAAGAAGCAGGGCGTCAACTCGATCGTCGCGCTGATCCACGAGGGCGGCTACCCGGCCAGCAGCACGTACAACTACGACTGCGGCACCGCCGGCCAGGGCATCTCCGGCCCGATCGTCGACATCGCCAAGAACCTGGACCCGGCGATCGGCGCCATCGTCACCGGCCACACCCACAACGCGTACGCCTGCACCATCCCCGACCCGCAGGGCGTGCCGCGCTCGGTGACCAGCGCCGCCTCCTTCGGCCGGCTCTTCACCGAGATCAACCTGAAGCTCGACAAGACCACCGGCGCCATCGTGCGCCCGTCGGTCAAGGCCGAGAACCACGTCGTGCGCCGGACGGTCGAGAAGGCCCCGGACATGACGGAGCTGATCGCGCACTACTCCAAGCTGGCCGCGCCGATCGCCAACCGCCCGGTCGGCTACATCGGTTCGGACATCAACGGCCGCGGCAGCAGCGACCTGGAGAAGCCGCTCGGTGACGTGATCGCCGACGCGCAGCTGGAGGGCCTGGCCCCCGCGGACAAGGGCGGCGCGCAGGTCGCGTTCATGAACCCCGGCGGCATCCGCTCCGACCTGGTGTACAAGGCCAGCGGCGCCGAGGGCGACGGTGTGGTGACCTACGGCGAGGCGTTCACCGTCCAGCCGTTCACCAACATGATGCAGGTCAAGACGCTGACCGGCGCCCAGCTGGTCCAGCTGCTCCAGCAGCAGGTGAGCGGCCCGAACGACGCGGCGCCGAAGATCCTGCAGTCCTCGAAGAACCTGGCCTACACGCTGGACATGCGGAAGACCGGCGCGGCCCGCGTGCTGGTGGACTCGATCCGCCTCAACGGCGCTCCGATCGACCCGGCCGGCAAGTACCGGGTCGCGGCCAACGAGTTCCTGGCGGGCGGCGGCGACGGCTTCCCGGCCTTCGCGGCCGGCACCGACAAGCTCGTCGGCGCCTCGGACCTGGACGTGTTCACCGCCTACCTCGGTGCCCACAGCTCGGCGGCCTCCCCGCTGAAGGCGCCGGCGCAGGACCGCATCAAGGTCATCGGCCCGGGCAGCGACATCGACTGACCGTGTGCCGGACATGAGACGGGCGGGGCGCTGTCGGGGCGCCCCGCCCGTTCGTCTTCCCCGCGGCTCAGGCGGGGGTCGGTCCGCCGGGCAGCCGGACGGTGGCCAGGGCGCCCGGCCCGCCGTCCGGGGCCGGGCCGAGCGACACCTCGCCACCGGCCTCCCGCACGCTCTGCGCCACGATCGACAGCCCCAGCCCGGAGCCGGGGAGCTGGCGCGAGGACGGGGAGCGCCAGAACCGGTCGAAGACGTACGGCAGCTCGTCCGCCGGGATGCCCGGCCCGTGGTCGCGGACGGTCAGCACGCCCCGGTCGAGGCGGACCTCGACGGTGCCGCCGGGCGGGCTGTACTTCACCGCGTTGTCGAGCAGGTTGATCACCGCCCGCTCCAGCGCGGCGGCGTCCCCGTGCACGTACCAGGGCGCGACGTCGGTCTCGAAGGCCAGCCCCGGCCCGCGCAGCTTGGCCCGCTCGACGGCCCGGTGGGCGGTCTCGTGCAGGGCGACCACGGCGAGGTTGCGGACCTGCCGGGGCGAGTCCGGGCGGGAGAGCTGCAGCAGGTCGCCGATCAGGACGGTGAGTTCCTGCATCTGCGCCTTCATGTTCCCGAGCAGCTTGGTCCGGGTGCCGGCGGGCAGCGGACGGCCGGTCTCGTCGCTGCGGATCAGCAGGTCGACGTTGGTCCGCAGGGACGTCAGCGGCGTCCGGAGCTCGTGCCCGGCGTCGGCGATCAGCCGGGTCTGCCGCTCCCGGGAGTTGGCGAGCGCGGTGCTCATGGAGTTGAAGGACGTGGAGAGCCGGGCGATCTCGTCGCTGCCGTGGACGGGGATGGTGGTGCCGACCTCCTCGGTGCGGGCGATGTGCTCCACCACGTCGGTGAGCCGGTCGACCGGCTTGAGGGCGGAACGCGCGACGAGGCGGCCGGCGAGCCCGGCGAGGACGATGCCGCCGACGGCGACGCCGCCGAGGATGAGGGCGAGTTGGTTGAGGGACTCCTCGACGGTGCCCACCGGGTCGGCCACCAGGTACGTGTGGACCTTCCCGTCGAACAGGAACGTGGAAACGCGCACGCGCACGTCCTCACCGGTGCTGAACGACCCGTCGCGGTACGTGTAGCGGCCCGGCCGCGCGGGGCCCTGCAAGGCCTTCAGGTCGGTCGGGGCGATCGTGATGGCGTGGGTGGCGCCCGTCGGCAGGCAGGGCTGGCCGTCCGGCGAGACGACCTCGACGGTCCACTTGGGGGCGCCGACCAGGATCCGGCCGCCGCCCGGAGTGCTGGCCGCGCTCGCCGCCGTCGCCGCGGCGAGCGCGGCGTTCGACGTCGGGGCACACCAGTAGTAGTCGCGCAGCCCCTGCTGCGGCTTCCCGCCAGGTGGTCCGTCCTGGACCGGTGAGGGCGGCGCGGTGGCGAGATTGCGGTCCACTTGGTCGTACAGCCGCTGTTCCACGATGAACCAGCACGCCAGGGCCGACAGCGCGATCGCCACCGCGACCGCCGCCGCCGTGAGGAAGGTGAGCCGGCTGCGCAGGGAGCGGGCGCGGTACCAGGTGAGCAGGCGCCGGTGGCGCGGGACGCGGGGCGGGGCCAGCGGGGGAGGCGGCGGGACGGTGTCGTTCACGCCTGGGTGCCGGCGGCCGGGCGGAGGGCGTAACCGACGCCGCGTACGGTCTGGATGAGCCGGGGCATGCCGCCCTGCTCGGTCTTGCGGCGCAGGTACATCACGTAGACGTCCAGGGAGTTGGAGGAGGGCTCGAAGTCGAAGCCCCAGACCGCCTTGAGGATCTGTTCGCGGGTGAGCACCTGGCGGGGGTGGGAGAGGAACATCTCCAGCAGCATGAACTCGGTGCGGGTCAGCTCGACGGGCTTGCCGGCCCGGCTGACCTCCCGGGTGGCGGTGTTCATCCGCAGGTCGGCGAAGGCGAGCACCTCGGTGTCGTCCTCGACGGCCGCGGCCCGCGCGGCGGCCTCGGCGGCGAGGGCGTTGCGGCGGAGCAGGGCGCGGACCCGGGCGAGCAGTTCGTCGAGTTCGAAGGGCTTGGCGAGGTAGTCGTCGGCGCCGACGTCGAGGCCGGTGACCCGGTCGCCGACGGCGTCGCGGGCGGTGAGCATGAGCACCGGGACGGTGTCGCCGCGCGAGCGCATCCGGCGGACGGCGGTGAGGCCGTCCATCCGGGGCATCATGACGTCGAGCAGGACGAGGTCGGGCTTGTCGCGCTCGACGGACTCCAGCGCCTCGTAGCCGTCGGTGGCGGTGGTGACCTCGTAGCCCTCGAAGGCGAGGCTGCTCTCCAGGGCGTCCCGGAGGGCGGGTTCGTCGTCGACCACGAGGAGCCGGGCGGACGGCTGTCCGGGCTCGGCGGGGGTGCGGTCGTCGGCGGACGGGGTCATGGGCGGTTGCCCTTTCTCGGTCGTCGGAGGGCCTGCTCGGTGGGTTCGCTCGATGGGCTGACGCGGTGGGCCTGCTCGATGGGCCCGCGCGGTGGGGCCGCGGGGAGTGTCGGACTGCTCAATTGTCCGGCTCAGAGGTTCCGGCCGGCCTCCAGCTCGGGCAGCACCTGCTTGATGTCGTTGACCGGGATGGCGAAGCCGAGGCCGACGCTGCCGGCCGTGCTGCCGCCGGCGGTGGAGCTGGTGCCGGTGGGCGAGTACATCGCCGAGTTGATGCCGATGACCTGCCCCTTCGCGTTGATCAGCGGGCCGCCGGAGTTGCCGGGGTTGAGCGCGGCGTCGGTCTGGAAGGCCTTGTAGGTGGTGGTCTGGCCGCCGCTCTGCGGGGTGCTGCCGCGCAGGCCGGGCAGGTTGGGGAAGCCGAAGCCGCCGTTGCCGCTGGTGGTGCCCTCGTCGACCTGGACGGTGACCTCGCGGTTCTCGGCGCTGATGATGCCGGAGGTGACGGTGCCGGTGAGGCCCTCGGGGTTGCCGATCGCGACGACCGGGTCGCCGACCGCGACGGTGGAGGAGTCGCCGAGGGTGGCGGGGGTGAGGTTCTTCGCGCCGCTCGCGGTGATCACGGCGACGTCCAGGGCCTTGTCGGTGCCGGTGACGGTGGCCCTGGCGGTGGAGCCGTCCTTGAAGGTGACGGTGACCTGGCCGCCGGCGGCCGCGCCGGAGACCACGTGGTAGTTGGTGAGGATCCGGCCGTTCTTGTCGAGGACCACGCCGGTGCCGGTGGAGGTGCCGTTGGCGGTCCTGACGGTGACCTGGACGACGCTGGGCGAGACGGCGGAGGCGATGGCGGCCACGTCGGCGCTGCCGTCCGAGCGGGCGGAGACCGGGCTGGCGATGGTGGCGGTGCGGCCGGCGGAGCCCTGCTCCCCGGCGGCGACCACGCCACCGGTCACCCCGCCGAGCACGGCGGCGACCGCGGCGACGGCGGTGACCAGGGCGACCCGGCCGCGGAGGAGGCCCCGCCGGGCGCGGCCGCCGTGGGAGGCCGGGCCGCCGGGCTCGGGCGGCCCGGGCGGGGTCGGGGGCGCGGCGGGCGGCGGAGGGGGCGGGGCGACCGGGGGCGTCCCGGCGCCGGGGTACCCGGTGGTGCTGCTGTCGAGGACCGTGCCCGGGATGACCTGGCCGTCGGCCGCGTGCCGCGGGTGCCGGCCGGCGTCGTACGCGTCGTACGGCGCGCCGTACTGCCCGCCGTGAGCGCCGCCGTACGGCGCCCCGTACCGCTCGCCGTACCCGCCGTGCTCGCCGTGGTGCTGCCGTCCGTGACGCTGCTGATCGCTCATGCCGACCAACGTCCGTCCGCCGGATGAGAATCCGATGAGAGCCGGCTCAGAACGCTCCGAGAAGCCCGTTGACTTCTCATAAAGCCTGGTCAGGCCCCGGACGGCGCCCCGTCCGGGTGACAGCCGCAGGAACGGCGGATGACCAGGCGGGACGGGAACTTGCGGACCCGTTCGGTGTCCGAGCCGGGCACCATCAGCGAGTCGTCCAGCACCAGGTCCACCGCGGCGCGGGCCATCGCGTCCCGGTCGGAGGCGACGGTGGTCAGCGGCGGGTCGGCGAGGGCGGCCTCGGGGACGTCGTCGAAGCCCGCCACCGCGAGGTCCTCCGGGACCCGCAGGCCGAGCTCGCGGGCGGCCCGCAGCACGCCGATCGCCTGGTCGTCGGTGGAACAGAAGATCGCCGAGGGCCGCCGCTCCGAGCGCAGCACGCCGAGGGCGACGTCGTAGGCGCCGTAGCGGTGGAAGGGCGCGTCGATCAGGTACGGCTCGGTGGGCAGGCCGTGCGCGTCCATCGCGCGCTGCCAGCCCTCGACGTGGTCGATGACCGGGTCGCCGGGCGCGGGGGAGTCGACCGGGCCGCCGAAGCAGGCCACGTACGGGTGTCCGTGCTCCTCCAGCAGGTGGCGGACGACGGCCTCGGCGCCGCCCACGTCGTCGGTGACCACCGCGACGTCGTCGATCGCCTCGGGCCGGCGGTGCAGCAGCACCACCTTCGCCCCCTCCATCGCGGCGAACTCCTCGGCGGCCCGCTGCGAGGGGCCCTGGCTGACCAGGATCAGGCCGGAGACCCGCATGCCGAGGAAGGCGCGGACGTAGTGCACCTCGCGGTCGTCCACGTAGTCGGAGTTGCCGATCAGCACGAGCTTGCCGCGCTCGGAGGCGGCTCGTTCCACGGCGTGCGCCATCTCGGCGAAGAACGGCTGGCGGGCGTCGGGGACGACCATGCCGATCAGGTTGGTGCGGCGGGAGGCCATCGCCTGGGCGACGCTGTTCGGCCGGTAGCCGAGCTGCTCGATCGCCGCGAGCACCTTCTCCTTGGTGGCGGGCGCGACCGGGCGCGGCCCGTTGTTGATGACGTAGCTGACGACCGCGGTCGAGGTCCCAGCCAGTCGGGCTACATCGTCGCGCGTCACTTTGGCCACGAGGGGAGTCTACGCGGGTGGCGTCCGCCGGGGCAGTGGGAGCTCGGCCGGTGGGCGGAATGCCCGGGACACCGCCGGGCGAATCAGGACAGGCCGGGCGGGCGCACCCGCCCGGCCGTCGGTCAGGCCTCCGCCGGGGCCGAGGAACGCTGCGTGAGCTCCGGCCGCTCGCCCTTGTCCGGCTTCTCCGGGACGACGAAGCGGTAGCCCACGTTGCGCACGGTGCCGATCAGCCCCTCGTGCTCCACGCCGAGCTTGGCGCGCAGCCGCCGGACGTGGACGTCGACCGTCCGGGTGCCGCCGAAGTAGTCGTAGCCCCAGACCTCCTGCAGCAGCTGCGCCCGGGTGAAGACCCGGCCGGGGTGCTGGGCGAGGTACTTGAGCAGCTCGAACTCCTTGAAGGTGAGGTCGAGCACCCGGCCCTTGAGCTTGGCGGAGTAGGTGGCCTCGTCGACCGAGAGGTCGCCGTTGCGGATCTCCATCGGGCTGTCGTCGGTGGTCACCTGGAGGCGGCCGAGGGCCAGCCGCAGCCGGGCCTCGACCTCGGCGGGGCCGGCGGTGTCCAGCAGCACGTCGTCGATCCCCCAGTCGGCGGTGACGGCGGCCAGGCCGCCCTCGGTGACCACCAGGATCAGCGGACAGCCGGTGCCGGTGGAGCGCAGCAGCTGGCAGAGGCTGCGGATCTGCGGCAGGTCGCGGCGGCCGTCGACCAGGATGACGTCGGCGCTGGGGGTGTCGACGAGGGCGGAGCCCTCGGCGGGGGCCACCCGGACGTTGTGCAGCAGCAGGCCGAGGGCGGGCAGCACCTCCGCTGAGGGCTGCAGTGCGTTGGTGAGGAGGAGCAGAGAACTCATACCCGGTTAGTCCCCTTTCCGGGTCGTCGCGGTCGCGTTGCGGCTGCCGCCACAGCCGGATGGCGCTCGTTCGAGCGGGTGCCGCGCGCCGTGCGACCCGGGAAGGGCGGTGGCGGGCGGCGGGAGGGAGGGGGAACGCGAGGACGCCGGGTGCCCACCGGAGGACTCGCCGGCGTGCACGGCGCGACGGCCCGCGCGCCCGGGGTCCCGCAACCCCGGGAGCACCGCTTCTGCCCTGCTCATCCCGCGAACCTTCCGGTCTGTCCGGAACCGGGCGGCGGCCCGGCGCCGGTTTCCGTACACCCCGGCCGGGCCCGGGCACGTCGTTGTGCCGCGAATGGCGGGGCGGTCCCTGCGGCGCGCCGGGGGTGGACCGACGAATCGCAAGGACGTCCGTACTGGCGTCCTGAAAGCACAAAAGGATCCGGGGGCGACTCTGCCCGGATCCCTCAGGGGACGAGAATAGCCGACCGGCCCCCGCGCCGGGAGGGCTCGAAGGGCGGGGTTCGGCCGATCCGGGCGGATCCGGGGTGAGCCTGGCCACAGCTTCGCCGGGCGCCGGCAGCGGCCAGGCCAGGGCGATTGCCGGTCGCGGCGACGGACACGCCATCATGGGACGCACATCGGCGGCACCGTGCGCGTACACCTTTCGGGTGGTGCGCGGCCGCTCCGGTGACGACCCGACCGGGGTACCGGGCCCGGGCGAGGACGACGAGAAGGGGTTGCCATGAGTGCGACCACGGAGCCGGCGGGCGCCGCCCGGGTGAGCGGGACGATCCGCTACTGGGCGGCGGCGAAGTCGGAGGCCGGGCTGGCCGAGGAGCCGTACCGGGCGGCGACCCTGGCGGAGGCGCTGGCCGCGGCCAGGGAGCGGCACGCCGACCGGCCGAAGCTCGTCCGGCTGCTCGGGCACTGCTCCTACCTGGTGGACGGCTCGCCGGTCGGCGGCCGTGACCACGCGACCGTGGCCCTCACCGAGGGCGGGACGGTCGAGGTGCTCCCGCCGTTCGCGGGAGGGTGAGCGGCGTGACGGATCCGAACCACGTGAACGACCCCGCCGGCTGGCCGCGGCAGGCGCAGCCTCCGCACCCGTACGCGCAGCAGCCGCCGCACCCGTACGACCCGCAGCACCCGTACGACCCGCAGGCTCCGCAGCACCCTCGTGCGCAGCAGGCGTACGCGCCGGAGCCGTATGCGCAGCAGGGGCACGCGGCGCAGCCGCACGCCCCCGGACCGGATTACGCGCCCGGGCCCGATCAGTTCGGGCAGCAGCAGTACGCCCCGCAGCACCCGTACGCGCAGCAGTCGCCGCACGGCGCGCCGCTCGTGGACGAGGGCGCGACGACGCTGCTGCCGCCCGTCCCGGCGGTGGACGACGCGGCGGCGACCACGCTGCTGCCGCCGGTGGTCGTGTCGGGCGCGCTGCCGACCGCCGCCCCCGGCCACCCCCAGGCGCCGGCTCCCGCGCCGGCCGCGGCTCCCGCCCCCGGGCCGGTCCTCGACCCGCCGACCATGACGCTCAAGCGTCCGGTCGCGCCCGCCGCGCCGTACGCCGCGGTCCCCGCGCAGCCCGCCCCGGCGGGCCCGCCCGGGCCCGCCGCGGCCGCGCCGGCCGGGCCGCCGGTGCGCACGCCCCGGACCGGCTCGCCGATCATCGACCCGGGCCTGCAGCCCGCCCTGATCACCGCCGGCGCCGCCGCGCTGCTGGCCGGTGGCGCGGCGCTCGGACAGGTCGCGCTGGCCCTGGTGGTGGCGCTGCTCCAGGGCCTGACGGCGGCCGGCTGGTTCCGGCTGAACGGCATGTGGCCGGCCCGCCAGGGCATCGCGCTGGCGGCGCTGGCCGGGTTCACGGCCGACGCGGCGGTGCTGCTGGCCGACACCGACGGCGGCGCGGCCGCCGTGGTCGGCGCGCTCGGCGGCTTCTTCCTGCTGGTCCTGGTGCTCCAGACGTTCCGGCCCTCGGACCCGAAGGAGCGGTTCTACGCGTTGACCGTGCTCGGCTCGGCGACCGTGATGACGGTGCTCTGCACCGCGCTGCTGCTGGCCGACTGGGTGCCGGCGGCGGTCGGCGCGGTCGCGCTGGCCACGGTGCTGGCCGCCGCGCCGCTGCCCGGCCCGAAGCAGCTGGGCCCGGTGCTCGGTCTGGTCGCGGCCGTGGTGTTCGGCCTGGTGGTGGGCGCTCCGCTCGCGCTGGGCGCGCTCGCGGGCCTCGGCGCGCTGGTCGGCCGCCGGGTGGCGGCGTACGACTTCCCCTCCCGTTTCGTGCACATGACGGCGGGCGTGGCGCTGCCGCTGGCGGTGGCCTCGCCGCTGGTCTGGATCGCCACCCGCCTGCTGGTCGGCTGAGCTCCGGCACCTCCACCGCGACGTCCCGCCCCGGAACCAAGCTCCGGGGCGGGGCGTCGTACCGTTCTGCGGGCGGCCGTCCCGGCTCGGCACGGCCGGCACGATCAGCACGACGGACACGGCCGGCACGACGGACACGACCGGCACGGCCGGCACGACGGACACGACCGGCACGACCGGCACGGCGGACACGACCGGCACGACCAGCAGGACGACAGCGACAGGCGACGACGGGGGAGAGCGATGCGCGGTTGGCTGAAGGCGACGATCGGGCTGACGGTGCTGTGCGGCCTGCTCGTGGGCGCCGACCGGATCGCCGTCGGGGTGGCCGAGGACGAGGCCGCCGACCAGATGGTGAAGAGCGGCCGGATGAGCAAGCGCCCCGACGTGTCGATCGAAGGCTTCCCGTTCCTCACCCAGGCGCTCTCGATGAAGCTGGACGACGTCCGGATCTCGGCGGACGGGCTGACCGTGGGCGACGGCAACCGTCAGGTGGCGCTGCACTCCTTCAAGGCCAAGCTGTCCGGGGTCGAGGTGAGCGACAGCATGCGGAGCGCCACCGTGGACGACGGCACCGGCACCGGCCTGATCACGTACGCGGACCTGGCCCAGCTGCTGCCCCCGGCCTCCCAGCTGGTGCCGAGCGCGGGCAAGCTGCCGATGATCGGCCCCAGCACCCGGCTGAGCCTCTCCTACGGCGGCCCGGGCAAGATCAAGGCCTCGCTGGGCCCGCTCCCGATCGGCGAGGGCTCGGTGCACAGCCAGGGCAACACCGTCACGGCGGACGGCTTCAAGCTCAGCGGCATGGCCGGGATGCTGGCCGGCCTGACCAACCAGCAGGTGGAGCCGGTGAGCTTCACCCTCTCGGCGATGCCGGCCGGCCTCAAGCTGGCGTCGGTGGCGCCGCAGGAGGACGGCCTCCAGCTGACCTTCGACGGCAAGGACGTCAAGATCATCGGCTGACCGCAGCCCCTCCCGCCGTTCCGCTCCGCGAGACGCGCTGTCCAGCGCCGGCCGCGGAGCGGCGGTGTTCCCGCCCCGTCGCCACCCCGGTGCGAAGCCCCGGACGGCCCCTGGCCGGCTCCCGCCTTCCATGGGATCGTCAAATCTCAACATTCGATTCATCTGGTCTCACCATTCGACACGCTGATGACAGCGGGCGTCCGGTGTCCCTAGCATCGTCGGCATGAAGCGACAGACGGACCTCACGAAGCGGCGGGCGGTAGACCTGTGCCGCGTGGCCGCCTGTCTGTGTCGAATGCGCTAACTCGGCATCCTGGCAGGGCAGTTGTAGCCCGCCGCCGATTCCCCCGGCGACCTGGCCCGACCTCCGGGCCGGCCGTCGCCGCTGCCCCCCGCAGACCACCGCCCGGCCGTACCGCGCGCCCCTTCTCGTCCCAGTATTCGGACAGGAATTCGGACCGGCCGCCGGGAGACCCGCAGCATCCCGTAGCAGCAGCACCTTCCGCCAACCGCCCCCGGATGGAGAACACACCATGAGCCGCAGCGACGTCCTGGTCGACGCCGACTGGGTCCAGGCCCACCTGGACGACCCGAAGGTCGTCATCGTCGAGGTCGACGAGGACACGTCCGCCTACGACAAGAACCACATCCGCAACGCGGTCCGGATCGACTGGAAGAAGGACCTCCAGGACCCGGTCCGCCGCGACTTCATCGACCAGGCCGGCTTCGAGGCGCTGCTCAGCGCCAAGGGCATCGCCAACGACGACACCGTCGTCCTCTACGGCGGCAACAACAACTGGTTCGCGTCGTACGCCTACTGGTACTTCAAGCTGTACGGCCACGGCGACGTCCGCCTGCTCGACGGCGGCCGCAAGAAGTGGGAGCTGGACTCCCGCGACCTGGTCTCCGAGGTGCCGGCCCGCGCCGCGACCGAGTACAAGGCGCAGGCCGCCGACTCCTCGATCCGCGCCTTCCGCGACGACGTGATCGCCGCCATCGGCAACCTGAACCTGGTCGACGTGCGCTCGCCCGACGAGTTCTCCGGCAAGCTGCTCGCCCCGGCCCACCTCCCGCAGGAGCAGTCGCAGCGCCCCGGCCACGTGCCGAGCGCCCGCAACATCCCGTGGGCCAAGAACGCCAACGACGACGGCACCTTCAAGAGCGACGACGAGCTGAAGGCCCTGTACGAGGCCGAGGGCATCGACCTGGCGAAGGACACCATCGCCTACTGCCGGATCGGCGAGCGCTCCGCGCTCACCTGGTTCGTGCTGCACGAGCTGCTCGGCCAGGAGAACGTCAAGAACTACGACGGTTCGTGGACCGAGTACGGCAGCCTCGTGGGCGTGCCGATCGAGCTCGGCAACTGAGCCACCGGCTCGACCCGTAAGTCAGAAGGGAAGACAAGACATGTGCGGTGCGAAGGCCGGCGGCCCGGACCTGGCAGGAGTTGACGTGGCGAACGAGACGATCATCCAGGGTTCCGTGACCCGAGACGGCGAGCCGGTCAACGGCTACGTCCGGCTGCTCGACGAGGGCGGCGAGTTCACGGCCGAGGTGCCCACCTCGGCGACCGGCCAGTTCCGGTTCTTCGCCCGCCCGGGCAAGTGGACGCTGCGCGCGCTCGTCCCGGGCCAGACCGTGGACCGCCAGGTGGTCGCCTCCCAGGGCAACCTGACCGAGGTCGCGATCGCCGTCTGATCCACGCGGTGACCCGCCCGAGGGCCCCTGCCGAGCAGGGGCCCTCGGGCATACCGTTGAACCGTGCAGGCACGCCGGCGACACCGCTACTACTTCGCCATGATGGCCGTCTGCCTCGGGCTGTTCGTGCTGGCCTGGGGCGTGGTGCGGTTCTGGTCCGTCCCGGCCGCGATCGGCATGTGCCTGGTCGCGATGGTCATCCCCCCGGCCGCCGCGGTCTTCGCCAACCGGCGCGACCCGGAGGACGACTGGTGGAACGACCCGCGCTGGGACGACCCGAAGTGGGACGAGCCGGGCCACGACCGGGACCGCCCCGACCACGAACCGCGCGACGGGTGACGCGCCACCGCTGGGGCGCGCCGCTCACGCGAGACCGCTGACGCGCGACCGGTGGCCGCGGCGGTGGCGGTGGCGCGTGGCGCATCGCGGCCAGTGCGCCGCGGCTAGTAGACGAGCGCCTGCACGCCGTCGGCCGTGATCTCGCTGACGAAGACCTGCGCGCCCGCGATCCGGACACCCTCGACGGTGTCCTGCTGCTCGATCCCGCGCCGCGCCGCGCACTGGGTGCAGAGCGTGACGGTGCCGGCCGCCAGGATCGACTCCAGCAGGTCCGGCAGCGGCGCCGCGTGCGGCAGCTCGAACTCCGCCGCCCGCCCGGGCAGGGCGAACCAGGACGACTCCCCGGTCAGCCAGAGCGAGACCTCGATCCCGCTGGCGACGGCGACCGCGGCCACCGTGAAGGCCTGCGAGCAGCGCTCCGGCGCGTCCGCCCCGGCGGTGACCTTGATGACGAGCTTCTTCGACGACATGACCGTCACCCTAAGTCCCGCCGCAACCGCGACGTGGTGGGGCTCACCGCGACCCCCGGGCACCCGGCGGATAGAGTGAGCGCCAGCAAAATCCACCACACTGTCGCCGCCCTGGGAGCCCCCCGTGTCCGGTCTGGAAATGTTCTTCGACGGTCTGCTGGCCCTCATGGCCGTGCTGATCACCTGGTTCGCCATCTTCTCGGTGATGAAGCTGTACCAGGGCCAGCGCTGAGCGGTTGCCGTACGGTTGAAGCAGTCCCACACCGACGACAGCGACCAGGAACATGATCGAGATCCCCTCTGACCTCCACAAGGACGTCGTCCCGCTCGCCTTCCTCCTCGGTACCTGGGAGGGCGCGGGCGTCTATGACTTCCCCGGCACGGAGAAGTGCAACTTCGGCCAGGAGATCGTCATCCGGCACGACGGCCGGCCCTTCCTGGAGTTCCGCTCCCGCACCTGGGTGCTGAACAACGAGGGTGAGAAGGTCCGTCCGCTGGAGAACGAGCACGCGTTCTGGCGGATCACCAGCAACCACGACGGCACCAGCGGCGTCCGCGGGATCGAGATCTCCTCCATCCGTGACGACGGCACCGTGGAGATCTGGTACGGCGAGCTCGCCGACGGCAAGCCGCAGATCGACGTCTCCACGGACGCCGTGGCCCGGATCGAGGGCTCGCCGGAGTACTCGGGCGGCAAGCGCCTCTACGGCTTCGTCAACGAGGAGCTGCTCTGGGTCGGCGAGAAGGCCGCCCCGAACGTCCCGCTGCGCCCGTACATGTCGGCGCAGCTGAAGAAGGTGCTCAGCCCGGCGCAGCTGATCAAGGACATCAACGACCTGCCGGACGACGGCATCGCGTTCTTCCGCTGAGCACACCGCGGCCGGGCACACCGCCGCTGGGCACACCGCGGCCGGGCACCCCGCCGCTGAGCACACTGCGCACCACCTGAGGTAGGGACCGGCCGCCGGCCGGTCCCTACACTTGCCTCAGGACCCGACCTTGACCTTGGCAGGGACAACACCGTGGCGGACACCGACAGCACCGGCCTCCGGCTCTCCGGCGACTGGAAGGCCGACCTGCGCGAGCGCGGCTACCGGCTGACGCCGCAGCGCCAGCTCGTCCTGGAGGCGGTCGACGAGCTCGGCCACGCGACCCCGGACGAGATCCTCGGCCACGTCCGGCGGACCGCCAGCGGCATCAACATCTCCACCGTCTACCGGACCCTGGAGCTGCTGGAGGAGCTCGGCCTGGTGTCGCACGCGCACCTCGGCCACGGCGCCCCGACGTACCACGTGGCGGGCCGGCACCACCACCTGCACCTGGTCTGCCGGGACTGCGGGGCGGTCACCGAGACCGAGACCGAGGTCGCCCGGCCGCTGATCGAGAGCCTGCGCGAGCGGCACGGCTTCGACACCGACCTGGAGCACTTCGCCATCTTCGGCCGCTGCGCCGACTGCACCGCCAAGCGCGCGGAGGGCCGGTCGTAAGCTGGCCGGTATGAAGAGCCCGCTGCTTGCGCTGCCCGGTGCCGTCCCCGCCGAGGGAACCGACGAGGGCGTGGCCGCCCACTACGGCGACATCTTCCGTGAGCAACGGAGCCTCGCTCGCGGCACCGGCTTCGTGGACCTCTCGCACCGCGGCGTGATCACCGTCACCGGCGAGGACCGGCTGACCTGGCTGCACCTGCTGCTCACCCAGCACGTCAGCGCACTGCCGCCGCAGCAGGCCACCGAGGCGCTGGTGCTCTCCCCGCACGGGCACGTGGAGCACGCGCTCTACCTGGTCGACGACGGCACCACCACCTGGGCGCACGTCGAGCCGGGCACGCAGCGGGCGCTGGTCGGCTACCTGGAGAGCATGAAGTTCTTCTACCGGGTGGAGGTCGCCGACGCGACCGCCGACTACGCGGTGGTGCACCTGCCGGCCGGCTCCACCGCCCCGGTGGACGGCGCCGCGGCGGTGCGCGAGCTGCCGTACGGGCGGGACCTCTTCCTGCCGCGCGCCGAGCTGGCGACGCTGACCGGGGCCTACGGCCCGGCGGCCGGGATCTGGGCCTACGAGGCGCTGCGGATCGAGGCGCACCGGCCCCGGCTCGGCTTCGAGACCGACCACCGGACCATCCCGCACGAGGTGGACTGGCTGGCCACCGCCGTGCACCTGCAGAAGGGCTGCTACCGCGGCCAGGAGACGGTCGCCCGGGTGCACAACCTGGGCCGCCCGCCGCGCCGCCTGGTCTTCCTGCACCTGGACGGCACCGAGGAGGTGCTGCCCCCGCACGGCACGGAGGTGCGGCTCGCCTCGGACCCGGACGGCCGGGCGCTGGGCGTCGTGACGTCCTCGGCGCGCCACCACGAGCTGGGGCCGATCGCGCTGGCCGTGGTCAAGCGGAACGTCCCGGTGGACGCGGTGCTGCTGGCCGGCACGGTGCCGGGGACGCAGGACGTGATCGTCCCGCAGTAGCGGTCAGACCTCGACGAGCACCGTGAACGGACCGTCGTTCACCAGCGCCACCTGCATGTCGGCGCCGAACCGGCCGGTCTCGACCTTGGCGCCGAGCGCGCGCAGCTGGGCGACCACCTCGTCCACCAGCGGCTCGGCGACCGGGCCGGGGGCGGCGGCGTTCCAGGTGGGGCGGCGGCCCTTGCGGGCGTCCCCGTAGAGGGTGAACTGACTGATCACCAGCAGCGGGGCGGCCAGGTCGGAGCAGGACTGCTCGACGCCGTCCCGGTCGGGCGGCAGCAGCCGCAGGGTCCAGAGCTTGCGGGCCAGCTGGGCCGCCTTGGCGGGGGTGTCGTCGTGCGTGACGCCGACCAGGACGCAGAGCCCGGGCCCCTCGATCGCGCCGACGGTCTCTCCGGCCACCGTCACCCTGGCCTCGGCCACTCGCTGCACCACTGCTCGCATGCGGCCATTGTGCCGGAGCGGCCGGGTGCGTCCGCACTCCCGCTGGGGGCGCTCGCTGGACTGGCGTGCGCCGGGTAGCGCGCGCTTGCGCACCCTTTGGCGCCGCGCTTCCTGCGGAAAGCCCCGGTCATATCAGCCACCCCCGTTCGCCAGGGGGCCGTTCGGGTGCACGGGCGGTGCGGCGGCGGCGGGCGGAGTGGCACGCTGGGGGACCGTACAAGGGGTCCGGGGCGCCGAGTCCGCCGCGCCGGGCCCGGTTCGGCCTGTCGATCGAATCGACAGGTCAGGCGTTCTGGTGGTGTCGCCCCGACGGGTGGCACCGCCCGGGGGCGGGAACCTTCGGGGGCGTCCCGACGTGCCATCGGACGGGTGCGCGCGACGGCCCGCCCCGGGGGACGGGCCGGACCGGCGGCAGGCGACGGGGTGCCGCGAGCGGGCGGGATCGGACGACGGCAGGTGGTTGGTGGATGGACGCGAGCAGCGCGGCACAGGACCGGTCGGGACGGACACCCGAGGGCGCGGGTGCGGCGGGGGGAGCCCCCGGCCGGGCGGAGGGCCCGGCGGGCGAACCCGATCTGGGGCGGCTCGGTCTGGCGCAGCTGCGGACCCTGCGCCGCGAGACCCTGGAGCAGGAGGCCGACCTCTCGTACCTGCGGCGGCTGCTGCACGGGCGGATGGACATCCTCCGGGCCGAGCTGGACCGCCGGCCGGGCACCGCGGTCCGGGCGGCGGCGGGGGGCGACGGCCCGCTGGGCGGCGCCCTGCTGGACCGGCTGCCGGCCATCCTCACCGACGCGCCGTCCTCGGTGCGGCGCTCCGCCCGGCACGTCACGCTGGGGCCGCCGCGCGGCCGGGAGTCCCGGCTGGAGGCGGACGAGCTGATGGGGGACGTCGAGCTGGCGGACCTCGCCGCGCACCCGGAGGAGGAGCTGCTGGCCGCGCTGGACCGGCTGCGGGCGCACGAGCGCGAGGTGTCCGGCCGCCGGCAGCGGCTGTTGCGGACGGCGGACGGCTGCAGTGCCGAAATCACCCGCAGGTACCGTGATGGGGAAGCGCGGGTCGACGACCTGCTCGCGGGCGGCCCGCTCTGACCGGGTGGGAGGCCCCGGGGGCGGGCGCCGGGCCCGGGCTCGCCCCCGGCCCACCCTCACCCCGGAAGGCTTCCCGCCATGTCCAACTCCGCCGCCCTGCCCGTCCTCGCGGAGGTCATACGCTCGGGTTTCACCGAGGGCCGGCACCACGGCTCGCTGGTGCTGCTCGCCGCCGACGGCTCGGTCGAGTTCGCGCTGGGCACCCCTGACGCGCCGGTGTTCCCGCGGTCGTGCGCCAAGCCGTTCCAGGCCGTGGCCACGCTGCGGGCGGGGCTGGCGATCGAGGGCGAGCTGCTGGCGCTGGCGGCGTCCAGCCACTCCGCGGAAACGTTTCACCGCGACGGCGTGCGGCGGATCCTGGCCGGTGCCGGGCTGGACGAGTCCGCCCTGCGGACCCCGGCCGACCTGCCGCTGGACGAGACCGAGGCCGAGCTCCACCTGAAGTCCGGCGGCGAGCGCGCGCCGATCATGATGGACTGCTCCGGCAAGCACGCCGGCTGGCTGGCCGCCTGCGTCGCCAACGGCTGGCCGACCGAGGACTACCTCGACCCGGCCCACCCCGTCCAGCTGCTGGCCCGTGAGGCCCTCCAGGAGGCCACCGGCGAGTCGGTGGCGCACGCCGGGGTGGACGGCTGCGGCGCGCCGCTGCTGGCGGTCAGCCTGACCGGCCTGGCCCGCGGCTACCGCGCGCTGGTGCTGGCCGGGGAGGGCACCCCGCAGCGCCGGGTGGCCGACGCGATGCGCGCCCACCCCGAGTACGTGGCCGGCACCCGCCGGGCCGACACCTGGCTGATGCGGGCGGTGCCGGGCGCGCTGTCCAAGATGGGCGCCGAGGCGGTGCAGGTGGTGGCGCTGGCGGACGGCCGGGCGCTCGCCTTCAAGATCGACGACGGGGCCGAGCGGGCCCGCGGCCCGGTCCTGGCGGCCGCGCTGCGCCGGCTCGGGGTGCAGACGGCGGACGACACCATGGCGCGGATCGGCGCCTCGCCGCTGCTCGGCGGCGGCGCCCCGGTCGGCGAGGTCCGCGCGGCGTTCTGAGGCGTGCCCCGGGCGGCCTTCCGAGGCGCGTCCCGGGCGCTCCCTGTCCGGCGGCGGCCGGGGTGCGGGGCGGCCGCCGCCGGTGCACGGTGGACCGGGGGCCGTCGCACAGCTGAGGGAGTCCGTCATGAGCGAGCACGTGTACCGGGTGACCGAGATCGTCGGGTCCTCGACCGAGTCGGTCGACGCGGCGATCCGCAACGGGGTCGAGCGGGCGGCCCGGACGCTGCGCAACCTCGACTGGTTCGAGGTGACGCAGGTCCGGGGCCACCTCGCGGACGGCCGGATCCAGCACTTCCAGGTCGGCCTGAAGATCGGCTTCCGGCTGGACGACCAGGACTGATCCGAGCGGGACCGGACCGCGCGGGACTGATCCGAGCGGCACCGGACCGCGCGGGACCGGAGCCGGGCCCCGGGCCCGGACACGGCGGAGGCCGGGGCTCGCGGACGACTCCGCGGACCCCGGCCTCCGACTGCCTCGACCTACCTCGAACTGCCCTGGGCGAACGAGATCGGCACGACGGCTCAGTGACCGCCCTGCTCCGCCAGGCGCTTGATCGACGCGGTCACCTCGGCCTCGGCCTCGGCGCGGCCGACCCAGTTGGCGCCCTCGACCGACTTGCCCGGCTCCAGGTCCTTGTAGACCTCGAAGAAGTGCTGGATCTCCAGGCGGTCGAACTCCGACACGTGGTGGATGTCCCGCAGGTGCTCCCAGCGCGGGTCGGTCGCCGGGACGCAGAGCAGCTTGTCGTCGCCGCCGGCCTCGTCCGTCATCTGGAACATGCCGATGGCACGGCACTTGATGAGGCAGCCCGGGAAGGTGGGCTCGTCCAGGATGACCAGCGCGTCCAGCGGGTCGCCGTCCTCGCCGAGCGTGCCCTCGACGTAGCCGTAGTCGGCCGGGTAGCGGGTCGAGGTGAAGAGCATCCGGTCGAGCCGCAGACGGCCGGTCTCGTGGTCGACCTCGTACTTGTTACGAGAGCCCTTCGGGATTTCGATAAGGACGTCGAACTCCAACGGTTCCTCCAAGGTAGGGACTGACAGAATCCAAGTGTCTCCTACGGGAGTGAGTGCTCAGGAAAGGGGCCGGTCGGTGGGTGCAGGGGTCGGGGCGGGGAACCGTCGCAGGGGGACGGCGGCCGGACTGTTCGGGGCGGCACTACTGGTCGCCGGCACGGTCCTCGGCTCGGGAACCGGCGCGTACGCGCAGCCGTCCCCGACGCCCGGCGGACGCACCGCCCCCGGCCAGGGCGAGAACGAGGACCAGGACGGCAAGCACGGCGACAACGGGAACGGCAACGGCAAGGGCAGGGGGCGCTCCGGCGGCACCGAGACGCCGCGCCCGGGCGGCACCGGGGCCACCGGCGGTCCGGCCGCCACCACGGGCCCCGGCACCGCCACCGGCAGCCCCGGCGCGCCGGCCGGGGCCCGCCCGGCACCCGCCGCCGGCGCGGTGCTGGCCTCCGCCGGGGCCGGCCCGGCCGCCGGGACGCCGACCGCCCAGGGGCTCCAGCAGGCGCTCGCCTCCGCGCTGGGCGACAAGAACCTGGGCACCGTCAGCTACGCCGTCGCGGACGCCGCCGACGGCCGGCTGCTGTACGGCTCGGGGGAGAACAACCCCGCCACGCCCGCCTCCACCACCAAGCTGGCGACCTCGGTCGCCGCCCTCTCGCTGGTCCCCGGCGACACCCGGCTCACCACCCGGGTCGTCAAGGGTGCGAACCCGGGCGACATCACCCTCGTGGGTGGCGGCGACCCCACCCTCACCGCCCTGCCCGCCGACCAGGTGCAGGTCGGCGGCGTGCCCGCCGACCCCGACACCGCCCCCGCCTCGCTGGACGCGCTGGCCCGGCAGACCGCCGCGGCGCTCAAGGCCGCCGGCACCACCGCGGTCAAGCTCGACTACGACCTCTCGCTGTACTCCGGCAACCCGCAGCACAAGAACCACGACGCCACCAACATCGCGCTGGTCGTCCCGCTGATGGTCGACGAGGGCAAGGCCGACCCGAAGAGCAAGGAGGACGCGCCCGCCCGCGTCGCCGACCCGGCCGGGGCGGCCGCCGAGGCCTTCGCCACGCTGCTGAAGGCCCAGGGCATCACCGTCGAGGGCAAGGCCAGGCAGGCGACCGCCCCGGCCGCCGCCGGCGCGCCCGTCCTCGGCAAGGTGGACTCGCCGACCGTCGCCCGCCTGGTCGAGCGGCTGCTGACCACCTCCGACAACACCCTCGCCGAGGCGGTCGCCCGCCAGGCCGCCGTCGCCGCCCACCAGCCGGCCAGCTTCGAGGGCGCCGCCACCGCCGTGAAGCAGGAACTCGCCCGGCTCGGCGTGCCGATGGCCGGCGTGGTGCTGAACGACGGCAGCGGGCTGAACCCCGACAACGCGATCGCGCCGGCCGTCCTGGTCCACCTGCTCGCCCTGGCCGCCTCCGACCAGCACCCGACGCTGCGCCCGGTGCTCACCGGCCTGCCGATCGCGGGCTTCACGGGCACCCTCGGCAAGCGCTTCGGCGCCGGCTCGGGCGCGGCCGACGCGGCCGGCCTGGTCCGCGCCAAGACCGGCACCCTCAGCGGCGTCAACACCCTGGCCGGCACCGTCGTGGACAGCGAGGGCCGGCTGCTCTCCTTCGCGGTGATGACCAAGACCTCCGCCCCCGCCGACACCGCCCGGGCCGCCATGGACCGCGTCGTAGCCCGTCTCGCGGCCTGCGGCTGTCACTGACGCCGCGTCGGCCGCGGCCGGCGGAACGATCCGGTCCGGGGCCCGGCCGGACCGCCCGGGATCCGGGCGGTCCGCACCGGTGGCTCCCCCCGGTGGGCGGGAGCACGTACGGTGAGGGCATGACGAGCGCGAGCGGCGGTGCTGACATGGTCGACTGGAATCTCGCGGTCGCAACCGCGACCAGGCTGGTGCGGCCGGGGCCGGAGGTGAGCCGGGCCGAGGCGGCCGCCGTGGTGGCCGAGCTGCGCCGGCACGCGCTGGAGGCCGAGGAGCACGTCCGGGCCTTCACCGGCATGCGCTCCAGCAGCCTCGCCGAGGCCGCCGCGACCCCGGTGCTGATCGTGGACCGCCCCGGCTGGGTGCGGGCGAACGTGGCGGGCTTCCGCACCGTCGTCCAGCCGCTGGTGGAGAAGCTGCAGGCCCGCCGGGCGAACAGCGCCACGGCCGGGGTGTTCGGCACGGTGGGGGAGAAGGCGACCGGCATCGAGGTCGGCGCCCTGCTGGCCTTCCTGGCCACCAAGGTGCTCGGCCAGTACGAGACCTTCGCGCCGGCCGAGCCCTCGCTGGAGGCGCCGGACAGCCCGGCCGCCCTGTTCGACAAGCCCCGGCTCGGCCCGGACGGCCCCGGCCCGGGCCGGCTGCTGCTGGTGGCGCCGAACATCGTGCACGTCGAGCGGGAACTGGACGTCGACCCGGCCGACTTCCGGCTCTGGGTCTGCCTGCACGAGGAGACCCACCGCACGCAGTTCACCGCGGTGCCGTGGCTGCGCGACCACATCCAGTCCGAGGTGCAGTCCTTCCTGGCCGAGACGGACGTCGACCCGGGCGCGCTGCTGGACCGGCTGCGCGACGCGGCCGGCTCGCTCGGCGCCGGCCTGCCCGGCGTCGGCAACCGCGGTGAGGGCGGGCAGACCTCCACCGGTCTGCTGGAGATCGTCCAGTCGCCCGCCCAGCGCGAGATCCTGGGCCGGCTGACGGCCGTCATGTCGCTGCTGGAGGGCCACGCGGACGTGGTGATGGACGGCGTCGGCCCGGCGGTGGTGCCGACCGTGGCCGAGATCCGGGAGAAGTTCCAGCAGCGCCGGGACCGCGGCGCCAACCGGCTGGACCTGGTGCTGCGCCGGCTGCTCGGCATGGACGCCAAGCTCCGCCAGTACCAGGACGGCGCGGTCTTCGTGCGCGGGGTGGTCGAGCGGGTCGGGATGGACGGCTTCAACCGGGTCTGGACCTCGCCCAACACCCTGCCGACCAAGGAGGAGATCCACGACCCCGCCGCCTGGGTCTCCCGGGTGGTGGGGTAGTCGCCCGACGGCCCGCGAGCCGGCGGGCGGACGGGCTCGCCCGCCGCTCGGTGGTCGGCAGCGGTCAAACCCGTTCGTACGAGTGGTCCAGTCGTGCAGATGGCGGGTGAAGATACGTTTCTCCATTCACCCGAACGTGGGACGGTGGTCGTACCGGTGGCGCGGGTGGCGTAGCGGGTGCCTCCTTTCTGCCACCATCTGTGAGCGCCCGGTAACACGGTGCTCACAGATGCGCGGTCCCCGCCGCGCCCTCCGCCGTCCTGTCCCCCCTCCGCCAAGGAGCCGTCCGCCGTGGGCCCACACCCCGCTGTCGCCGCGATACGCCTGGCCGTTCGCCGCACGCTCACCGACCTCGCCGCCGAGGCCGGCACCACCTTCACCGCGCCGGTGCGCGAGCCCCGCGAGCGCCCCGCTGGGGCGCCGCTGGTCGGCGCCACGGTCGGGACCACCCTGATCGGCAACGCCCACCGCCACCCCTCCGGGCTGCCCCGCACCCCGGCCGCACCCGGCTCGCCGCTGGTGCTGGTCGCCGTCAGCGGCGGCGCGGACTCCATGGCGCTGGCCATCGCCGCCGCCTTCGAGGCCCCCAAGATCGGTCTGCGGGTCGGCGCCGTCACGGTCGACCACGGTCTGCAGGACGGCTCCGCCGACCGGGCCGCCCAGGTCGCCGAGCGGCTCCGCTCGCTCGGCCTCGACCCGGTCGAGGCGATCCCGGTCCGGGTCGGCCGGGACGGCGGCCCCGAGGCCGCCGCCCGGGACGCCCGCTACGCGGCCCTGGACGAGGCCGCCGAGCGGCACGGCGCGGTCGCCGTCCTGCTCGGCCACACCCGCGACGACCAGGCCGAGACGGTGCTGCTGGGCCTGGCCCGCGGCTCCGGCGCCCGCTCGCTGGCCGGGATGCCGGCCCAGAAGGGCCGCTACCGCCGCCCGCTGCTGGAACTGGACCGGGCCGCCACCCGGCAGGCCTGCTCCGCCCAGGCGATCCCGGTCTGGGACGACCCGCACAACTGCGATCCCGCCTACACCCGCTCCCGGGTGCGCCACGAGGTGCTGCCGGTGCTGGAGAAGCACCTCGGCGGCGGCGTGGTCGAGGCACTGGCCCGCACCGCCCGGCTGTTCCGCGACGACGCCGACGCGCTGGACCAGTGGGCGGCGCTGGCCGAGCGCGACCTCCGGACGGGCGAAGGCACCCTGGACGCCGCGAAACTGGCCGAACTGCCGCCCGCGGTGCGCCGCCGGGTGCTGCGCCGGGCCGCGCTGCGGGCGGGCTGCCCGGCGGGCGACCTGTTCGCGCGTCACCTGGAAACGATCGACCTGCTGGTCACCGGATGGCGCGGCCAGGGGCCGTTGCACCTACCCGGGGGCGTCGAAGCCACCCGCAGGTGTGGCACGCTGGTCTTTCGGCGGCAGGGCGACTGACGGGCGGGCATGCCCCGGGGTCACCGGCCGCCGGCCACACAGACCCCGAACGTTTGAGGACGTATCCCCGGTGGACCAGAACGACATGGGCGCTGACCTCGCGAAGGTGCTCATCAGCAAGGACGAGATCGACGCCAAGCTCCTTGAGCTGGCCGAGCGCATCGACCGGGACTACGCAGGCAAGGACCTGCTGATCGTCGGCGTCCTCAAGGGTGCCGTGATGGTCATGGCCGACCTCGCCCGTGCCCTGCACTCGCAGGTGACCATGGACTGGATGGCGGTCTCCTCCTACGGGATGGGCACCAAGTCCTCCGGCGTGGTGCGGATCCTCAAGGACCTCGACACCGACATCGCCGGCCGGGACGTCCTGATCGTCGAGGACATCATCGACTCGGGCCTGACCCTGTCCTGGCTGCTCGGCAACCTGGGCTCGCGCGGCCCGGCCTCGCTGGAGGTCTGCACCCTGCTGCGCAAGCCGGACGCGGCCAAGGTCGAGATCGACGTCAAGTACGTCGGTTTCGACATCCCCAACGAGTTCGTGGTCGGCTACGGCCTCGACTACGCGGAGAAGCTGCGTAACCTGCCCTTCATCGGCACCCTCGCCCCGCACGTCTACGGCGGCTGAGAGGGACCGGGCCCCGTTCGGGCCAACGGGCGGGAACAGTACGTCGTCCCCGCCCGTTGGATCGGGGGGAAATAGAAGCAATCGTGTCGCTGCGCTCCCGCCACGGGCGGGTCCGACTGCGGTACGGTCCAATAAAACCGCTCTTCACATGAGCACAGACCGGATGCGCCGGCGGCCCACGGCCCCGCGGCGCCGTTGAGTGGCAGGAGGGACGGGGCGGCGACGCCCCGCATGGATGGACGTCAAGCGATACTTCCGTGCGCCGATCATGTGGATCGTGCTGGCCGTCCTCGCCGTCATCGTGCTGATGCAGGTCGTTTCGGACTCGAACGGCTACAAGACGGTGGACACCGGGCAGGTCGTCGCAGCGATCGATGCCAAGCAGGTCAAGTCGGCGCAGATCACCACCGGTGACTCGAACACGATCAAGATCCAGCTGAAGGACGGCGCCAAGCTGTCCGACGCCGGTACGGGCAAGCCCCCGTCCGGCACCAAGTTCCAGGCCTCGTACATCGGCGACCAGGGTGTCGCGATCGCCGACAAGCTGCAGGCCCAGATCAACGACAACGACCAGAGCACGCTCTCCGACGGCTACACCATCAGCCCGGAGAAGCAGAGCACCTTCGTCAGCCTGCTGCTGTCGATGCTGCCCATCGTGATCATCGTGCTGGTCTTCCTGTTCCTGATGAACCAGATGCAGGGCGGCGGCTCGCGGGTCATGCAGTTCGGCAAGTCGAAGGCCAAGCTGCTCACCAAGGACACCCCGAAGACCACCTTCGCGGACGTCGCCGGTGCGGACGAGGCGGTCGAGGAGCTCCACGAGATCAAGGAGTTCCTGCAGGAGCCGGCCAAGTTCCAGGCCGTCGGCGCCAAGATCCCCAAGGGCGTGCTGCTGTACGGCCCGCCCGGTACCGGCAAGACCCTGCTGGCGCGCGCCGTCGCGGGCGAGGCCGGGGTGCCGTTCTACTCGATCTCCGGCTCGGACTTCGTCGAGATGTTCGTGGGTGTCGGCGCCAGCCGCGTCCGCGACCTCTTCGAGCAGGCCAAGGCGAACGCCCCGGCGATCGTCTTCGTCGACGAGATCGACGCCGTCGGCCGGCACCGCGGTGCGGGTCTCGGCGGCGGCCACGACGAGCGCGAGCAGACCCTCAACCAGCTGCTCGTCGAGATGGACGGCTTCGACGTCAAGGGCGGCGTGATCCTGATCGCCGCGACCAACCGCCCCGACATCCTGGACCCGGCGCTGCTGCGCCCGGGCCGTTTCGACCGCCAGATCGCGGTGGAGCGCCCCGACCTCCAGGGCCGGCTGGACATCCTCAAGGTGCACCAGAAGGGCAAGCCGATCGCGCCCGACGTCGACCTCTCGGCCGTCGCCAAGCGCACCCCCGGCTTCACCGGCGCGGACCTGTCGAACGTCCTCAACGAGGCCGCTCTGCTGACCGCCCGCTCGGACAAGAAGCTGATCGACAACGGCATCCTGGACGAGGCGATCGACCGCGTCGTGGCCGGTCCGCAGAAGCGCACGCGGATCATGTCCGACAAGGAGAAGAAGATCACCGCGTACCACGAGGGCGGCCACGCCCTGGTGGCGGCGGCGTGCCCGAACAGCGACCCGGTGCACAAGATCACCATCCTGTCCCGCGGCCGGGCCCTCGGCTACACCATGGTGCTGCCGGACGAGGACAAGTACTCCACCACCCGCAACGAGATGCTCGACCAGCTGGCCTACATGCTGGGCGGCCGCGCGGCGGAGGAGCTGGTCTTCCACGACCCGACCACCGGCGCCTCGAACGACATCGAGAAGGCCACCGCGACCGCGCGGGCCATGGTCACCCAGTACGGCATGACCGAGCGGCTCGGCGCGATCAAGTTCGGCACCGACAACTCGGAGCCGTTCCTGGGCCGTGAGATGGGCCACCAGCGCGACTACTCGGAAGAGGTCGCCGGGCTGGTCGACGAAGAGGTCAAGAAGCTCATCGAGAACGCGCACAACGAGGCCTGGGAGATCCTGGTCGAGAACCGCGACGTGCTCGACAACCTGGTCCTGGAGCTCCTGGAGAAGGAGACCCTCAACAAGGAGCAGATCGCCGAGATCTTCGCCCCGGTCGTCAAGCGCCCGGCCCGGCCGGCCTGGACGGGTTCCGCCCGCCGGACGCCCTCCACCAGGCCGCCGGTGCAGTCGCCCAAGGAGCTGGCGCTCACCAACGGCGCCGCCGCCACCGAGGCCGGTCCGGTCGACGTGGTGAAGCTCCCGCCGCTGCCGGCGGAGCCCCCCACGGAGGGCTGATCCGGCACCGCACAGGACGGAATGGATGCCGCGTCACCGGGGTTTGTACCCTGGAGGCGCGGCATCCGTGCTGTTCAGCCAAGTCGTTCCCCTAGTTAGCGAGGCCCGCATGATCGACCCGGTGACGCTCGACGGTCCGCCCGCCGTCGGGACCTTCGACCAGAAGCGGGCCGAGAACGCCATCCGCGAGCTGCTGCTCGCCGTGGGCGAGGACCCGGACCGCGAGGGACTGCTGGAGACGCCGGCCCGGGTGGCGCGGGCCTACAAGGAGATATTCGCGGGCCTCTGGCAGGAGCCGGAGGACGTCCTCACCACCACCTTCGACCTCGGCCACGACGAGATGGTGCTGGTCAAGGACATCGAGCTGACGTCGGTCTGCGAGCACCACCTGGTGCCGTTCCGGGGCGTCGCGCACGTCGGGTACATCCCGTCCACCAGCGGCAAGATCACCGGACTGTCCAAGCTGGCCCGGCTGGTGGACGTCTACGCCCGCCGCCCGCAGGTGCAGGAGCGGCTCACCAGCCAGGTCGCGGACGCGCTGATGCGGATCCTCGAACCCCGCGGGGCGATCGTGGTCGTCGAGTGCGAGCACATGTGCATGTCGATGCGCGGCATCCGCAAGCCCGGCGCCAAGACCATCACCTCCTGCGTGCGCGGCCAGCTCCGCGACCCGGCCACCCGGGCCGAGGCGATGAGCCTCATCATCGGGCGCTGACGAGCCCCGTCATCGGGCGCTGACGGCTCCGGCCGGCGGGCCCGGAGGCAGACGGGTCAGAGCACCTCGCGCTCGGCGTGCGGCGGCGCGGGGGTGCCCAGGGCGTTGCGGCGCTCCGGCATCCGCAGCCGCACCATCCGCCGCCAGCCGAACGCCAGGTCGTACAGGTAGAGCGCGTGGACGCCGGCCGTGACCACGGCCAGCCGCCAGCGCGGCCACTTGAGGATCTTCGCCATCCGGGAGGTCACCGCCAGCCCGACGTCCCGGTGGGTGCGGATCTCGCCGCGGGCGCTGGTCTCCAGGGTGTGCCGGATGTACGGGCCGTGGCCCTCGGCGGCGAGCCGGAGCAGCTCCTCGTGGCAGTACGCGAGGTGGTTGTCCTCGTCGGCGGAGATCATCCGCATCGCCCGGCCGAGGTCCGGATTGTCGCCGTACACCTTGACCAGCTGGCGCATCTGCTCGGCCGCGCGCTGCTCGGTGACCCGGCTGTGCGCCAGATAGGTGATGATCTCCCGGTCGGCGAGCGGCACGTCGCTGGTCAGCCGCTCGTGCGAGAGGCCGACGCCCTGGCGCTCCAGCAGCATGCAGTAGTCGGCCTCGACGGGGACCTCCACCTTGGGCAGGCCGCGCTTGTTCAGCAGCTGGGTGAAGATCCGGCCGTGCTTGCGCTCGTCGGCGCCGTGCCGGGCGATCTTGGGGGCGAGGACCGGGTCCCGGGTGAGTGCGGTGATCCGCTCGTTCTCCCAGCCGCCCTGGTCCTCGCCGCCGGCCGCGATGCTGCAGAACAGCTGGTACGCCTCGTCGTTCCGGTAGATCTCGTCGAAGAGCGATCGGGTGCTGAGCATGGGGCCTCCTGCCCGGATCCGGGACGGCGCCGGCCGTTCGGCCGGGCGGTCGCGATACGTTCCCCCCGGGGACCGGCCGGGCCGTCCGACCGGCCGGTAGTCACCCGCCCGGCGGCGCGGTGGTCCGGCCCCCGGTCGGGCGTCACATCCAGGTGAGCCGGGCGCTCATCCACTCCAGGGCGGCGGGCAGCTCCCGGACCCAGCTGTCGAAATTGTGGCCCCCGTCGTCCAGGTACAGCGACTCGACCTTGAACTGCGGATTGGCCGCGGACACCTGCTGGGCCAGCTCGACGAACTTCACCGTCTCCGGGTAGTCGGTCTCCGTGCGGGTGCTGACCACCAGCAGCGAGAGGTTCGGCGCCGGGAGGTTCTGCAGCCGCCAGGTGAGGTCGCTCTGATCGGCCAGCGCCTTGTCGCCGCCGAAGAGGCTGCCGCCGGTGAACTGGTCCTCGACCACCTTGAACTCCCCGTGCATGCCCGCCCCGCTGCCGAAGACGTCCGGGAAGCGCATCGCCAGCCGCATCGCGCAGCTGCCGCCGGCGGAGTAGCCGAGCACGCCCCAGGACGAGGGCGAGCGGCTGACCCGGTAGGTCGCGCGCAGCGCCTCGGGCACGTCCTTGGCGAACCAGGACTCGGTGCGCGGGCCGCCGGGGACGTCCACGCACTCGGTGTTGCGCGGCGGAGCGACGGTCGGGCGGACCATCACGACGATCGCCGGCGCCATCTTGCCGGCCTTGTGCAGCTCCCAGACGGTCTGCGGGACGGGCAGTTCCTTCACCAGGTGCAGCGTGGTGCCGGGGAACCCGGCGATGGTGAGCAGCACCGGGAAGCGCACCATGGCGAGCTTGGGGTCGAAGTACTCCGGCGGGAGGTAGACGAACATCTGGTCGGAGAGGCCGGACTCCTTGCCGATGAGCCGGACCGACTCGATCTTGCCGACCTCCTCCGGCGGCCCCTTGGGCAGGTCGGTGACGCCCTCCAGGCCCCCCTCGTCGGTGGGCTGGATCGGCGAGTCGGAGACCGGCGTGCCGCCGTGGTGGTTCTCGTTGCTGGTGAGCGTGAGCTTGGCGCCGCCGGGGTCGAGCAGGTCGTGCCAGGAGGTGTAGAACCCGAAGGTGTTGTTGACCGAGAGCGCGAGCACGGCCAGCACGGAGACCTGGGTGACCGTCAGCAGCCCGATCCGGCCGAGCACCGGCAGCGGCCGCTGGCGGGCCAGCCTGGGCCAGAGCCAGAGCGTGGCGAGCAGGGCCGCCGCGCCGAGCGCGAGCAGTGAGTTCACCAGCGCGTCGCTGGTCAGTTCCATGCTGTCGGCCTTCCGCTGGGACGCTGTCGGGGCACGCTTCCATGGTCTGACGACCAGTCAGGCCGGACCATCGGGGCTGGTCCGTCCGGGTGCCGGGGGCAGGCCGGGAGGCCGGGCGCGATCCCACGCAACCGGCGCCCTAGAATGCGGCGTCCACCGTACGTACCGGGTATGCGGGGGTCCGTCGCGCCACGCGGCGAGGGGTCCCGGCTCCCACCCTCGGCTCAACCGCAGCGCCCGCCGATCACCGGTTACCATCCGTTTCCGGATGCTTGGTGTGCGCATTGCCTGATGAAGGAAAAGGCATGAAGGTCCCTCACAACTCCTCCCCCGGAGTGACAGGACTGCGCTCCGCAGCCTCTACGCTGAGCTTCCATGAGCGTTCCCGTGTCCGTTGAGCCGAGCCCAGAGCAGCCGCCCCGTCGCCGCGGCCTGCAGACGCTTCGTACCCAAGCGGCCGCCGTCCCGAGGGCCTGGCTCCCGGGTGCGGTCGGCTACGCCTGTCTGCTGATCGGCCTGGTGGACATCGCGAGTGCGGTGTTCCCCAAGCTCCGGCACACCAAGGTGCACACCTTCGCCGGGCAGCTGCCGGGCGGCACCACCACGCTGGCCGCGGCCGGCACCCTGATGGTCGGCCTGCTGCTGGTGCTGCTCGCCCACGCCCTGCGGCGGCGCAAGCGGCGCGCCTGGCGGGTGGTCTGCGTGCTGCTGCCGGTCGGCGCGGCGCTGCACATCCTGCGCTGGCACCAGATCGGCCCGGCGGTCGTCTCGCTGGTGCTGTTCGCGGTGATGCTGGTGCACCGGCGCGAGTTCTACGCCAAGGCCGACCCGCGCACCCGCTGGCGGGCGGCGGTCAACCTGGTCGTGATGGGCACCATCAGCGTGCTGCTCGGCCTGCTGATCGTCTCCACCCGGACCAAGTACGAGATCGGCCACCCGGGCGTGTTCGAGCGGCTCGAACACGTCGGGTACGGGCTGTTCGGCTTCGAGGGCCCGGTCGACTACACCTCGGGCCGGATGTCCGAGCTGGTCGCCTACCTGCTCGGCGGGATGGGCCTGATCACCGCCCTCACCACCGCGTACCTCGCGCTGCGCCCGGAGAAGCCCAAGCCGGAGCTGACCGCCGAGGACGAGGAGAAGGTCCGCGGGCTGCTCGACCGGCACGGCGAGCGGGACTCGCTGGGCTACTTCGCGCTGCGCCGAGACAAGAGCGTGCTGTTCTCGCCCTCCGGCAAGGCGGCGATCTCGTACCGGGTGATCTCCGGCGTGATGCTCGCCTCCGGCGACCCGGTCGGCGACGTGGAGGCCTGGCCGGGCGCGATCAAGGTGTTCATGGCCGAGGCCCGCGAGCACGCCTGGGTGCCGGCCGTGGTCGGCTGCAGCGAGGTCGGCGGCGAGGTCTGGACCCGCGAGGCGGGGCTGGACGCACTGGAGCTGGGCGACGAGGCGATCGTCGACACGGGCGCCTTCTCGCTGTCCGGCCGGGCGATGCGCAACGTCCGGCAGATGGTCAAGCGGATCGAGCGCAACGGCTACTCCTGCCAGGTGCGCAAGGTCGCGGACCTCACCCAGGAGGAGAAGTACCGGATCGCCGACGCCGCCGCCCGCTGGCGCGGCACCGACACCGAGCGCGGCTTCTCGATGGCGCTGGGCCGCTTCGGCGACCCGCTCGACGACGACTGCGTGGTGGTCACCGCCCACAAGGCCCCCGAGGAGGGCGAGGGCGGCGACGACCTGAAGGCCGTGCTGCACTTCGTGCCGTGGGGGCCCGACGGCATCTCGCTGGAGCTGATGCGCCGCGACCGCGCCGCCGACCCGGGCCTGAACGAGCTGCTGATCGTCGCCGCCCTGCAGGCGGTGCCGGCGATGGGCATCCGCCGGGTCTCGCTCAACTTCGCGATGTTCCGCTCGGCGCTGGCGCGCGGTGAGCGGATCGGCGCCGGCCCCGTCCTGCGGGCCTGGCGCGGGCTGCTGGTGTTCCTCTCGCGCTGGTTCCAGATCGAGTCGCTGTACAAGTTCAACGCGAAGTTCCAGCCGGAGTGGGAGCCGCGCTTCCTGGTCTTCCCGAACAACCGCGACCTGCCGCGGATCGGCTTCGCCGTGATGCAGGCCGAGGCCTTCATCACGCTCGGCATGCCGCGCTTCGGCCGCAAGAAGCAGCGCCAGGGCCTGATGCCGGCCCCGCGCCCGGAGGTCACCGAGGCCGCCTGAGCCCCGACGCACCGCCCACTGGACCCCGGCCGGACCTCCTCCGGCCGGGGTCCGCTTCGATGACGGCCGGTTCGATAATGGAGAGCATGAGCGATTCGCTTTCCCTCTCGCTGCCGGCCGGACTGCCGCGGCTCGACCGCTGCGCCGTGATGGGCGTGGTCAACGTGACGCCCGACTCCTTCTCGGACGGGGGGCTGTGGCACGACCCCGCCCGCGCCATCGCGCACGGGCTCGCCCTCCGGGCCCGGGGCGCGGACCTGGTCGACGTCGGCGGCGAGTCCACCCGCCCCGGCTCGGACCGGGTGCCCGAGGAGGAGGAACTCGGGCGGGTGCTGCCGGTGGTCCGTGAGCTGGCCGACGCCGGGGTGCTCGTCTCCGTCGACACCATGCGCGCCTCCGTCGCCGAGCAGGCCGTGGCGGCCGGCGCCCGGCTCATCAACGACGTCTCCGGCGGCCTGGCCGACCCGGCGATGGCCCGGGTGGTGGCCGAGACCGGCGCCCCCTTCGTGGTGATGCACTGGCGCGGGCAGTCCGCCGACATGGACCGGCTGGCCGTCTACGACGACGTCGTCGCGGACGTGGTCGGCGAGCTGACCGCCCGGGTGGACGCGCTGCTGGCGGCCGGGGTGAAGGAGGAGCAGCTGATCCTGGACCCGGGGCTGGGCTTCGCCAAGACCGCCGCGCACAACTGGGCGCTGCTCGGCCGGCTCGACGCGCTCACCGCGCTCGGCCGTCCCGTCCTCGTCGCCGCATCGCGCAAGCGGTTCCTGGGTACGCTGCTCGCCGACCCGGAAACCGGGGAGCTGCGCCCGGCCAGGGAGCGCGACGACGCGACCGCCGCGGTGTCGGTGCTGTCGGCGCGGGCCGGCGCCTGGGCGGTGCGGGTGCACGACGTGGCCGGCACGGCGGATGCCGTCCGGGTGGTCGCGGCCTGGCAGCGCGCGGCCCGCTTGGGGTGAAACGGGAGGGTCTGTGGCAGGTGACGGCAGGGTGAGCGGCGAGACCGCGGGTCAGCGGGCCGGGGAGGCGGACCGGGAGGCCGTCCTGGAGGCCAACCGGGCGCTCTACGAGGCGCTGGAGAACGGCGATCTGGAGGCGGTCGAGGACGCCTGGCTGGGGGCCGCCGAGGCCGACGACAAGGGCGGCGTGGTGTGCGTGCACCCCGGCTGGCCGGTGCTGCGCGGGCGGGCCCAGGTGACCCGCTCGTACATGCTGATCATGGCGAACACGGAGTACATCCAGTTCATCCTGACCGACGTCGAGGCCGAGGTGCACGGGGATGTGGCTCTTGTCACGTGCACGGAAAACATCCTTTCGGGTGGTGAGGCCGAGGAGGAGGGGGAGCTCGGACCGCTGGTCGGCGGAAAGGTCGTCTCCACCAATCTCTTCCGGCGCACACCGGCCGGCTGGAAGCTCTGGTCGCACCACGGGTCACCGGTGCTGACCAGCGGCGACGACGAGGACGAGGACTGATCCCGGGGCCGTCGGGAAACGGTCGTCCGGCGATCGCCCGGGAATTTCCGGCCGCTCACCGAACGTTCACGTCAATCGCCATTCCGGCGTGCGTGGCGTCGGTTCGTGCCGGGTAGGACGGTCAGGCGTTGTCCGCGCTCGCAGGTAGATTCGAAACGGAGTGGCGGGCGCGATGCCCGCCTTCGCCCTGCCTGCCCGCTTTCCGTCCGCGGCAGGGCCCGTCCGACTGGGAGCAGTGATTCGTTTGCTGGACCGCGTCACCCTGCGGGGCCTGCGTGCCCGGGGCCACCACGGCGTCTTCGAGCGCGAGCGCGTCGAGGGCCAGACCTTCGTGGTGGACCTCGTGCTGTACCTGGACACCCGCCCCGCCGCGTCCGGCGACGACCTCACCCGCACGGCGCACTACGGCATCGTGGCCGAGGAGGTCACGGCGATCATCGCCGGCGAGCCGGTCGACCTGATCGAGACCCTGGCCCAGCGCATCGCCGACCAGTGCCTCAAGCACGACGCGGTCGAGGAGGTCGAGGTCACCGTGCACAAGCCGGACGCCCCGATCACCGTGCCGTTCGACGACGTGACCGTGACCATCCACCGGGGCCGCGCGTGATGTGCGCCGCGCGCCCGGTCTCCGATGCAGAGGGAATTCGATGAGTACCAGTGACCCGACCGCCTCGCCGACCACGTTCGACCTGGAGAACCGGGTGGACTCGGCCGACACCACGCTGCACAGCCAGCGCTGTGCCGTGATCGCCCTCGGCTCCAACCTGGGCAACCGCCTGGAAACCCTCCAGGGCGCCGTCGACGCGCTCGCCGACACCCCCGGGCTCAAGGTCAAGGCCGTCTCCGCGGTGTACGAGACGGAGGCCGTCGGCGGCCCCGACGAGCAGCCCAACTACTACAACGCGGTGGTCGTGCTGCGCACCACGCTGCCCCCGCGCGACCTGCTGGAGCGCGGCAACGCGATCGAGGACGCCTTCGGGCGGGTCCGCACCGTCCGCTGGGGCCCGCGCACCCTGGACGTCGACATCCTCGCGTACGAGGGCGTCACCAGCGACGACCCGCAGTTGCTGCTGCCGCACCCGCGCTCGCACGAGCGGGCGTTCGTGCTCGCGCCCTGGCTGGACGCCCAGCCGGAGGCCGAGGTGCCCGGCCACGGGCAGGTCGCCGCGCTGCTGCAGGCGCTCGGCGGCGCGGACGCGCAGGGCGTCCGGCGGCGCGAGGACATCCGGCTGACGCTGCCGGAGTAGGGCTTCCGGCCGGCCGCCCGGCGCGCCCGTCCGGCGCCCGGGGCGGCCGGGAACTCCGGCGGGGGCCCCGGCCGTACGAGTAGGTGCCGGCCCCCTCACGCACACCGGTGTCCGCCGGGCCGGGCCCGGTACGGTGGCCTGGCGCCGTCGTACCCCACCCGGGGGCGGCCGCCCGACTCTGGTACCCCGGGAAGGACCACGTCCGAGTGAAGCTGCTTCGCCTCCGCCTGCTGGTCGGCATCATCGCCGTCGTGACGGCGCTGTCCTGGGCCGGCGCCAAGCTGTGGGCCTCCCTGGACACGCTGCCCGCCGTGCCCGGCGCGGCGCCGGTGGTGCTGGCCGCGGTGGCGGTGATCCTGCTCGCCACGGCGATCTCGCTGCGGTCCCGGCTGAAGGCGGCGCGCGAGCGGCAGCCCGGCGCCAAGCGGGTCGATCCGCTCGGCGCGGCCCGGGCGGTGGTGCTGGGGCAGGCGAGCGCGCTGGTCTCGGCCGTCGTCACCGGCATCTACGCGGGCGCGGGGATCTACCTGCTGGGCGAGCTGGACGTGCCCGCCCGCAAGGACCAGGCCATCACGGCCGGTCTCGCGGTGCTCGCCGGTTCGGCGGTGATCGCGGCGGCGCTCTGGCTGCAGCACGTGTGCAAGCTGCCGGAGAACCACGACGGTCCGAGCGGTCCGGCGGCCACCCACCGCTGAACGGGGACGCGCGGGTGACCCCGGGGTGACGGGCCGGGTACGTGCGGCACGGCTCGCGCAGTGTCAAGGGCCAAAGCCGACCCTGGGCTGACACGGCCCCAATTCGCACGCTAGTTTCTTGGCATGTCTCGCGGACGTCATCGCCATTCCTCCGTCCTCGGCCGGGTCTTCCCCCCCACCGCCGCCGGCGTGCTCATCGTCGCCGCGGTGGCCGCGCTGATCTTCAGTCAGGACACCGTCCTGGTCCGCTCGGTGGGCGTCGCCGCGGTGCTCGCGGCGCTCGGGATCGCGGTGCTGCTGCGCCAGCGCGACCGGGCCGCCCGGGCCGCGGCCGAGGTGTCCGTCGCCCAGCGGCTGCGGGCCGAGGAGCGCTTCGAGGAGCAGCTCGCCGAGGCCGAGTACGCCGCGGAGGTCGCCGAGGAGCGGGCCACCCGGTTCGGCCGGCGGCTGACGGCGGAGAAGTCGCGCCTGGCGAAGGCCGAGACCGAGATCGCCAGGCTGCTGCGCGAGCGGGCCGTGATGGTCGCCGAGCAGGCGCTCAAGGAGGCCGAGGCGACGCAGCGCGCGCTCGCCGCGAGCCGCCCCAAGTACCCGGCCAGCCCGGCCGCGTTCGTCCGCGCGGCGGCCGTGCTGCGGCAGCTGGAGCGGCGAGCGGCGGCGCAGCAGGAGCAGCGGGAGCGTGCGGCCGGGGCGGAGCTCGCGCTGCGCGCCCGTACGGCGCCGGCGGCCGTCTCCGCGCCCGCACCGGCGGTGCCCGCGGTGCCGGCTCCGGTGGCTCCCGCCGTCCCCGCTCCGGTGGCTCCCGCGGTCCCCGCGCCGGCGGTGTCCAGGCCCGCGGTGGCGGCTCCGGCCGTCCCGGCGCCCGCGGCCCCGGTGCGGCCGGCGCTGACCGCGACGGTCGGTCAGCTCGGCGGCGCCCAGGCCGCACCGGTGCTGCCGGCCGAGCGGCAGCGGCCGCGGCCGCTGCAGTCCGGGGCGGTGCGCGGGCAGGGCTTCAGCTTCTTCGGCCGCAGCGGTGGTGCGGCCGCCCGGCCGGCGGCTCCGGCCCCGGCCGTGGGCAGCGTCGCGGAGCTGGGCGAGCGCGCGGACCTGGCCGACGTGGTGGGCGACGAGGCGGTGGCGGCCCAGGCCGAGGCCCAGGCCCAGGCTGCGCAGGCCCAGGCCGCGCGGGCCGAGGCCCGGGTGGAGCCGGAGGGCCGGGAGACGGAGCCGGCCGAGGCGGCGCAGGCACAGCCGAAGGTGGTCGACCTGACCCAGGACGACGAGACCGAACTGCTCCAGCTCCCGGAGCTGCGCGCCACGCGCTGACGCCCGGACCACGCTGCCCTCGGCGCAGGAGACCGGTCCGACCGGTCTCCTGCGCCGAGGTGTTTCCGCCCGGGAACGGCGGAGTGCCTGTGAACGGCGGCGTGCCCGGGAACGGTGGCGTGCCCGGGAACGGCGGAGCGCCCGGCCCCCGACGGAGTGGGGCCGGGCGCTCCGCGCCGTGGTGGCGTCAGATCTGGACGCCGAAGTCCTGGGCGATGCCCGCGAGGCCGGAGGCGTAGCCCTGGCCGACGGCGCGGAACTTCCACTCGGCGCCGTTGCGGTAGAGCTCGCCGAAGATCATGGCGGTCTCGGTGGCGGCGTCCTCGGAGAGGTCGTAGCGGGCGATCTCGGCACCGCCGGCCGCGTTCACGACGCGGATGTAGGCGTTGCGGACCTGGCCGAAGTTCTGCGAACGGGCCACGGCGTCGTAGATCGAGACCGGGAAGGTGATCTTGACGGCGTCGGCCGGGAGGCCGGCCAGGTTGACGTTGATCGCCTCGTCGTCGCCGGCGCCCTCGCCGGTGCGGTTGTCACCGGTGTGGACGACGGTGCCGTCCGGGGTGCTGGTGTTGTTGAAGAAGACGAAGTGGCTGTTGGACAGCACCTTGCCGTCCGCGTTCAGCACGATCGCGCTGGCGTCGAGGTCGAACTCGGCACCGGTCGTGGTGCGGACGTCCCACCCGAGACCGACGGTGACCGCGGACAGGCCGGGGGCCTCCTTGGTCAGCGAGACGTTGCCACCCTTGGAGAGGCTCACTGGCATGGTGTGTGCAGTCCCTTCGTTGCTTTTGCCCGGGATAACGCGAGCGGACGTGGGCTTGGTTCCACGCTCCGCGGCACATTCTTTTGGGTGAATCGCGTTCGGGCAACGGCCGGATCAAAGCCCGGTCAGATTCTCCGGAACCGGCCCTGGAGTGACCAGATGTTCGGATTGTCGGCCAGATCGGGGTGCATGTCGAAGAGGTCGGCCAGGGTGTCCTGCAGGAAGTCGCGGGCCTCGCGCCGCAGGTCGCCGTGGCGGACCACGGCCGGCTCCTCGTCCGGCAGCCAGGTGGCGCTGATCTCGACCCAGTTGAAGCGGCGGGCGAACCGCAGCAGCTCGGTGTTCTGGGTGAAGTCGAGGTCGGCGGTCTGCACCCGGGCGGCGCGGCCGCCGTCGGGGTCGCGGTCCAGCTGTTCGGCGATGTCGCAGAGCGCCCAGGCGAAGTCGAGCACCGGCACCCATCCCCAGGCTGTGGACAGTTCCGTGCCGTCGCTGTCCAGGTAGACGTCGCCGCAGAACAGGTCGTACCGCAGCGCGTGCACGGAGGCCGTGCGGTAGTCGGTCTGCGGGGGGTCGGGGAAGCGGTTGGAAAGGGAGTAGCCGAGCTCGATCACACCGGCCATTGTCCCGGTAAAACGGGGTGACCGGCACGGGCCCGGCGCGGGATGATGGGCCCATGCCCGAGCCCATCCGCGTACGGGGGTCGGTGGTCGTCCCCGACGCCGAGCTCGTCTGGCGCTTCTCGCGTTCCTCCGGCCCCGGTGGCCAGCACGTCAACACCTCCGACACCCAGGTCGAGCTGCGCTACGACCTGGCGGCCTCGGCGGCCCTGCCCGAGGTGTGGAAGGAGCGCGCCCTGGAGCGGCTGGCCGGCCGGCTGGTGGACGGGCGGGTGCTGGTGGTGCGCGCCTCGGAGCACCGTTCGCAGTGGCGCAACCGCGAGGTCGCCGCGGCCCGGCTGGCGTCGCTGCTGGGCGAGGCGACGGCGCCGCCGCCGAAGGCCCGCCGGGCGACGAAGCCGAGCAGGGGCATGGTCGAGCGGCGGCTGTTCAACAAGCGGCACCGGGCCGAGCTGAAGCAGGGCCGGCGCGCCCCGCGGGGCGGCGAGTGACGCGGTCTTGACGGCGGCGAGAGGGCGCGCGTACTCGACGCGGTCGGGGGCGCGGCCGGGCCTCAGCCCAGCTGCCGGTAGCCGCCGCGGAAGTAGAGCAGCGGGCGGCCCCCCGGGTTGGGCACCACGGCCTCCAGGACGCGGCCGAGCAGCAGCGTGTGGTCGCCGGCGGGTATCCGCTGCTCGGTGCGGCACTCGACGGTGGCCAGCGCGCCGTCGATCAGCGGCGCGCCGCTGTACCGGCCGCGGTGGTGCGGCGCGTCGGCGAACAGCAGCCGGTCGCTGAGCCGGCCCTTCATGGCGAACCGCGAGCCCAGCGTCTTCTGCTCCTCGGAGAGCAGCGAGACCGCCCAGGTCTCCGCGCGGGCGAGCACCTCGTCCATCCGGGAGTCCTCGCGGACGGAGATCAGCACCAGCGGCGGCTCCAGCGAGACGGAGAGGAAGGACGTGGCGGTCATGCCGACGTCCTCGCCGTCGTCCGGGTCGTGGACGGTCACCAGACTCACCCCGGAGGCGAGCTGGGAGAGAGCCGCCCGGAACTCGTCGGGCGTTGCTTGGGAGGCAGCTTCGGGCTGCGGGGACGAGTACACGTACCGCACGGTAGTCGGCG
Organism: Kitasatospora sp. NPDC127111; assembly: GCF_042677465.1. Taxonomy (NCBI): domain Bacteria; kingdom Bacillati; phylum Actinomycetota; class Actinomycetes; order Kitasatosporales; family Streptomycetaceae; genus Kitasatospora; species Kitasatospora sp. NPDC127111. The sequence goes on along the minus strand of NZ_JBHXTG010000068.1, from coordinate 3,817 downwards.
CGGGTGCGGAACGGCATCGGCCCGTGGTCGTAGGACCAGCGCCGCAGGGGTGACGGGCCACGGCCACGCTCACCCCCAGGAGTGAAGGCAGGGGGCCTGGCGGCCGCCTGGTGACTTGAGTGCGCGGCCAATGCGGCCGACCACCAGAAATGTTCCGATAAAGCACTGTGTCCCGTTACGGGTGGATGGACTGATTAAGGGCGCATTAGTCCCGTGTGATTTAAGTCACAAGTGGTGGCCTATTGCTGACCGAGCGTGCCGAACGCTGTGCTCCCTGTGATTCAGTTCTTCTGGCAATCGGACGATAACCATTCAAGAACTATCCGAAGCAGCCGGGGAGCCCCCGCATGGAAGCCGAGTCGGAGCCGTACGTCCGTCTCGCGACCCTCCGCACCTTGCACCGGGTCGTGGCGGACCTCAACGCTGCCCGCAGCCTGGCGGGCACGCTGCAGGCCGTGGTCGAGGGCGCGGTGCACGGGCTCGGCTTCGACGCCGCCGCGGTCAGCCTGGTCCGGCCGGACGGGGACCTCGTGGTGGCGGCCGTCTGGGAGCTGGAGGAGAGCGCCATGGGCGGTCCCTCCGTGCTGCTCGGCCAGGTCGGCTCGCGCGAGTCCTGGGACCGGCTGCTCGGCGTCAGCGACCACTGGGGCACGCTGCGCTTCCTGCCCTACGACCGCGGCTGGGCCGTGGCCAGCGACATCCCGCGCTGGATCGGCGACGGACCGATGCCCGTCTACGCCAACGACTGGCACCCGGCCGACGGCCTGCTCGCCCCGATGTACAGCGCCGGCGGCGACCTGCTCGGCGTCCTCTCGGTGGACCGGCCGCGCAGCGGAAAACGCCCCGGCGCCTGGACCAGGGAGGCGCTGGAGATGTTCTCCCTGCAGGCCTCCATCGCCATCGGCAACGCCCGGCTGCGGGCCGAGATGCAACGCGCGCTGGCCCGCCTGGAGAAGGAGCAGCAGGCCCTGCGGGCCAGCGAGGAAAGCTTCCGCCAGGCCTTCGAGTACGCGCCCAGCGGGATGGCCATCACCGAACTGCACGGCGCCGGCCGCGGCCAGCTGACCAGGGTCAACGACGCGCTCTGCCGCCTCCTCGGCCGCCCCCGCGCGGTGCTGCGCCAGCAGAGCTTCGCCGACCTCGTCCACCCCGACGACCGCGCCCTGCTGGAGCGCACCAGCGCGGAGAGCGGCCGCGCCGAACTGCGGCTCTCCCGGCGCGACGGCGGGTACCAGTGGGTCTGCCTGCGCAACTCGATCGTCGCCGACGCGGCCGAGGGCCCGAGCTTCCTGCTCACCCACGTCGAGGACATCGAGGACCGCAAGCGGCACGAGCTCCAGCTCGCGCACCGGGCCAGCCACGACGCCCTCACCGGCCTGCCGAACAGCGCCGAGCTCAAGGCCCGGCTGGGCCGGCGGCTCTGCAACGAACCGCAGACCGTCGGCGCCGTCGCCGGAGCCGCGGCCGGGCTCGGCGAGGGCCCGTACCAGCAGGCGTACGGCTTCCCGGCCGACTCGTACAGCGCGCACACCGCGTACGAGGGCCTGGACGGGACGGACCCGCTCTCCGGTCCGGTGCACCACTACGGCTCCGCCGAGGGCTACGTGCTGCCGGCCGCGGCACCCGGAGGGCCGGTCGGCTACGGCGAGCACGTGCACGCGGTGGTCCCGGCCGACCACGGCGCGGGCGGCGACGTCTGGTCCGGCCCGTTCCGCTCGGGCGGCGCGACGGTCGCCGAGAAGGGGCTCGCGGTGCTCTTCTGCGACCTCGACGGCTTCAAGTCGATCAACGACCGGTTCGGCCACAACGCGGGCGACGCCGTCCTGGTCGAGGTGGCCCGCCGGCTCAGCCAGGCGGTGCGGGACGGCGACACGGTGGCCCGGCTCGGCGGCGACGAGTTCGTGGTGCTGGCCGACGGCATCGGCCGCGAGGAGGCCAAGGACCTCGCCCACCGGCTGCGCAACGCGATCATCCCCCCGATGCGGATCGACGGCCGGGCGATGCGGGTCGGCGTCAGCCTCGGCATCGGCTGGGCGGGCTGCGGGATGAGCATCGAGGAGGTGCTGCACACCGCGGACGAGCGGATGTACGACGAGAAGCGGGCCCGCGGCGGTGCGGTGCGCGGCGCCCGGGGCGAACGGTCGCACCGTCGGGCCGGCTGACGTCCGCATTCCGGACCAAAGCTACCGGCGGGTTGTCAAGGGGTCTTTCCGGACGGCCGGGAACGGCAGGTAGGGTTCCGGGGTACGAGCGACCACTAGCGCCGGCGGCACGGCAGCCCGGCGACGCGAAACGCGATGGGGGAGTTGACCACCGTGACGACCGCCGGCAGCAACGGAGTGCCCGAGGGCCCGGAAGGCGGTGCCCCGCAGGACGACGACCCCTTCGGCTACCTCTACCGTCCGGCCGACGGCAGCCCCGCGCAGGCGGCCGAGCCGCAGCAGGGCGTGCCGCGGACGCCGTACAGCCGCCCGATGGAGGTCGGCCGCGCCCAGTACGGGCAGCAGCCGTACCCGCCGCAGCGCCAGCAGCCGTACCCGGCGCAGCAGCCGGGCTACCCCCAGCCCGGCCCCGGCCAGCCGTACGGGCAGCAGCCCGAGTACGGCGGCCCGCCCCCCCAGCAGAGCCGGTACGCCGAGCACTCCCGGCCGCGGCCGGGCGAGGAGCGGCCGAGCAGCGGGCGGAGCAAGGGCGCGGTGATCGGTGCGGTGGCGGTGGTCGCGGCCATCGCGATCGGCGCCGGGATCGCGCTCTCCACCGGGGACGCGGACGGCGACAAGAAGGCGAACGGCGGCAAGACCGGCAGCCAGACCGCCGCGCCGCCGGTCCCGAGCGCCGGCACGGGCAGCCCGTCCGGCACCGGCTCTCCGTCGGCCTCCGCCTCGGTGTCCGGGCCGGTCACCGTCGACGCCGGGCAGCTGCAGGCGCAGAACGCGCCGTCGGGCAACACCGTGAAGGGCGCCAAGTCGGCGGACGGCGGCTACCTGACGCTGCAGCAGGGCTCCACCGTGAGCTGGACCGGCGAGGTCGCCGCGGCCGGGACGTACAAGCTGACCGTCCACTTCAACAACGCGGCGGGCGACGTGAAGGCCACCGCGGCGGTCAACGGCAAGGACTGGCCGAGCGGGCTGTCGTTCAAGAACTACTCGCCCGGCAAGGACCCGGCGTCCTCCTGGTACACGACGTTCATACTCCCGCAGCTGCAGGTCGGTTCGAACACCGTCGCGATCGCCAACCCGAGCGGCGGGTCGGTGCTGATCGACCAGGTCACGGTCGAGCCGTACGGCGGCTGAGCCCGCCCGCGCCCGGACACCCGACGGCCGCCCGCTCCCCCCGGGGGGTGGGCGGCCGTCGGCGTCCGAACGGCCCGTCAGGCGGGCTTGACCGTGCCGAAGCGCCCGCCGCCGGTGATCCACTCGCCGCGGCGCATGACGGCGACCAGGTCGTACGTGGTGGAGTCGACCACGACCAGGTCGGCGAGCTTGCCGGCCTCCAGCGAGCCGACCCGGTCGGCCAGGCCGAGCAGCCGGGCCGGGGTGGCGGAGAGCGACTCGGCGGCCTGGTCGAGGGTCAGGCCGTTGACGGTGAGGGCGCGCTTGAACGCCACGTCCAGGGTGAGCGTCGAGCCGGCGATCGCGCCGCCCTCGACCAGTCGGGCGACGCCGTCCTTGACGTCGACCTGGAGCGGGCCGAGCGGGTAGCGGCCGTCGCCCATGCCGGCCGCGCCCATCGCGTCGGTGATCAGCGCGACCCGCGCGGCGCCGGCGGTGCCGTACGCGAGGTCCAGCACCGACGGGTGCAGGTGCACCCCGTCGTT
>NZ_JBHXTG010000067.1:0-50971 GCF_042677465.1 Kitasatospora sp. NPDC127111 | reverse complement strand
GCGGCCGCCCCCGGTCGGTGCTGTCGGGGGGGGGGGGGGGGGTCTGGTGGTGGTCCCCTTTTGGGTGGGGGGCCGGCGGGTGGGTGTGGGGGGGCCCCGCTCCGGTGGTGTGCGTCAGCCGGTCACGCAGCCGGTCACACCGTCCGGACCAGGCGGTCGGCAAGCAGCCGGGCGAAGCGCGCCGGGTCGGCCAGGTCGCCGCCCTCCGCGAGCAGCGCGGTGCCGTACAGCAGCTCGGCCGTCTCCGCCAGCTCCGGATCGCCGGCGCGCTCCTCGTGCGCGGTCCTCAGCCCGCCGACCAGCGGGTGCTCGGGGTTGAGTTCGAGGATGCGCCTGGCCGGCGGGACGTCCTGGCCCATCGCCCTGTACATCTTCTCCAGGGTCGGCGTGAGGCCGTCGACCTCGCTGACCAGGCAGGCCGGTGAGCTGGTCAGCCGGGTGGTCAGCCGGACGTCCTTCACGTCGGCGAGCACCTCCTTCAGCCAGGTCAGCAGCGGCTCGTACGAGCCGGAGCGCTCCTCGGACACCTCCTCGGCGGGCAGGTCGACCGCGCCGCGCGCGACCGACCGGAACTCCTTGCCCTCGTACGCCGGCACCGTCTCGACCCAGATCTCGTCCACCGGGTCGGTGAGCAGCAGGACCTCGTACCCCTTCGCCCGGAACGCCTCCATGTGCGGGGAGTTCTCGACCTGGGCGCGGCTCTCGCCGGTCATGAAGTAGATCTTGTCCTGGCCGTCCTTCATCCGGGCCACGTAGTCGGCCAGGGTGGTCGGCTCCTCGGAGGCGGTGGAGGCGAACGACGCGATGTCGAGGATCGCCTTCGGGTCCTCGGCCCCGCCGAGCAGGCCCTCCTTGACGGCCCGGCCGAACTCGCGCCAGAACGTGCGGTACTTCTCCGCGTCGTTGGTCATGAGGTCCTTGACGGTCGACAGGACCTTCTTCGCGAGGCGGCGGCGGATCAGCTGGATGTGCCGGTCCTGCTGGAGGATCTCGCGGGAGATGTTCAGCGACAGGTCGGCGGCGTCCACGACGCCCTTGACGAAGCGCAGGTGGTCGGGCAGCAGCTCACGGCTGTCGTCCATGATGAACACGCGCTTGACGTACAGCTGGACGCCGTGGCGGCCGTCGCGCTGGAAGAGGTCGTGCGGGGCGCGCGAGGGGATGAAGAGCAGGGCCTCGTACTCGAAGGTGCCCTCCGCCCGCATGCTGATGGTCTCCAGCGGGTCGGTCCAGTCGTGGGTGACGTGCCGGTAGAACTCCCGGTACTCCTCGTCCTTGACCTCGGACCGCGGCCGGGCCCACAGGGCCTTCATCGAGTTGAGCGTCTCCTCCCCCATCCGGATGGGGAAGGAGATGAAGTCCGAGTAGCGCTTGACGATCTCCCGGATCTTCCATTCGTCGGTGTAGTCGTAGAGGGCGTCCTCCTCGTCCTTGGGACGCAGGTGGACGGTCACCGACGTGCCCTCCGGCGCGTCGTCGACGGTCTCGATCGTGTAGGTGCCCTCGCCGTCCGACTCCCAGCGGGTGCCCGTCTCCTCGCCGGCCTTGCGGGTGAGGAGGGTGACGTGGTCGGCGACCATGAAGGTCGAGTAGAAGCCGACGCCGAACTGGCCGATCAGCTCGGCCGACTCCTTGTTCTCCCGCAGCCGGCGCAGGGTCTCGGCGGTGCCGGAGCGGGCGATGGTGCCGATGAGGCCGACGACGTCCTCGCGGGACATGCCGATGCCGTTGTCCCGCACGGTCAGCGTGCGGGCGTCCTTGTCGGCCTCGATGCCGATGTGCAGGTCGTCGGCCCGCAGGCGCTCGTCCGTGAGGCCGGCGAGGCGCCGCTTGTCCAGGGCGTCCGACGCGTTGGAGATCAGCTCGCGCAGGAAGACGTCCTTGTTCGAGTAGATCGAGTGGACCATCAACTGCAGGAGCTGCCGCGCTTCGGCCTGGAACTCCAGCGTCTCGGTGCTCATGGGATCCTTTCAGGTCGAGTCGGGTGACGGCGCGAGCACGGCGGGCACGCGCTCCATCGCAATGTGGCACATCGGCCGCGGTACGGACAACCGCCGGTGACACGCCCGAAGCCGTGCACCGTCCGGGGCCCGGACGGTGCACGGCTTCGGCGTGCGGGTCGCTCAGTGTCCTCGACGCGTCACTCGGCCACGTACGTGCTGTGGGTCCAGACGAAGACCCGCAGCTCGCGGTCGTCGACGAGAGTGGTCTCGGAACTGGCCTCGAAGTGTTCGTAGCGGTTGCCGAGCGGGACCTTCACCTTGGCCACATCGACGTCCGCCACGTGGCGCAGCCGCTCCGCACCGGTGAGCGCCGCGGCGCCGGTGAGGAACACGTTGGGTGCACCGTTGTCGTTCATGATCACCCTCACTTCTCTGGGGTCGGGGTTCCTGTTCTTCTCCGGTCTCTGTTCCTCGACGAGGCGCGCGCGGCGATTCCCCTCTCCCCGGGGTCGGTCGGCCCTGGCCGAAAAAGGGAAGGGCCGGGTGCTACGGGGGAGCGCACCCGGCCCTGGTCTTGCGCAGGATCGTAACAACGCCAACGGCCTTGCCGCGTGCGGCAGTTGAACACGTTGAACACCGGATTCCGGGCGCCGGCCGAGGAGTGGGTCCAGCCCCACCCACCCGTACGGACAGACCCATGTCGAGCCGGCCCGGCGATCCGTACTGTCGGTAGCACAACGACACGAAGGAGAAGGACCATGGCGAACACCGGCGACATCACCACCGCGACCGCGCAGCTCGGCGACTCCCGCACCCAGGACGCATTCGACACGGTGAAGAAGTGCATCACGCTCTTCGGGGCCGTCGGCGCCATCGTCCTCGGCACGGTCGCGGTCATGGCGTTCACCGGCCACGAGGCGAGCCCGTTCATGTGGATCCGGGGGGCCATCCTGTTCCTGGTCGCCTTCCTGCTCCACCGGTTCACCGTCCGCGCCGCCCAGGGCTCCTACAAGGCCTTCGACCGGCTGCGCACCCTCTCCACGATCATGCCGATCGCGATCATCGGCGTGGACCTGATCCCCGGCCTCTGCCCGGCGTGGTACGCCGTGATCCAGGGCCTGTCCGCCCTGGCCCTGATCGGCGTCGCCGTCATCACCCGCGGCTCCGCGCTGAGCGCCGCCTTCCCCGCCCCCGCCAAGAAGTGACGTGCTGAGGACCTGCTCCGCCCCTCAGATGGCCGGACCGCCCGCGGTATCCGGCCATCCGGCGTACCGGGCCGGTCCCGACCCCGGGCCCAGCCCCCGGCCCGTTCCCGAACCGGGTCCCGGACCCGGCGCCGTTCCCGAACCGGGTCCCGGACCCGGCCCCCGCTGACACAATGATCACCGCTGCGAAAGGAACTGGCCGATGAGGAGACGTCCAGGGGGCGATCCCCTGCGGTGGGGCACCGAGATCGGGCTCGGGCTCTACCGGTCCGTGGTGCTGACCGGGCTCACCTGTGTGATGGCCGTGGTCGCCGTGCCCGTCGGGGTGGGGGGCTCCGCGCTGGCCTACTCCTGGTCCGACGGACTGTCCGCCCCCCTGGCCGTCCGCGCGCTGGCCACCCTCGGGGAGACCCTGGTGGTGGTGCTCTGGGTCGCCGTCTCGCTGTGGGTCGTGCACCCGCTGACCAGCCGGGCGCTCGCCAAGGCCGCGCGCCGGTGCGCGGCGAACTGGCTCGGCCTGGACATCCGGGTGACCTACCGCCCGGTCCCGCCGGTCACCCGGATGGCCACGGGCTTCTGGTGGGACGGCCACGAGTACCACAAGTCCGAGCGGGAGGCCCGCCGGCGCGCCAAGGTGCACGCCCGGTTCCACGACCCGCAGCTGCACTGGGACGGCATGTGGGCCCTGGTCGCCTCGGTCACCGTGCTGCCGGTCGCGGCCCTGCCGCTGCTCGCGCTCGGCTACGGCGGCTACATGGCCCTGACGCCCGGTCTCACCGGCTACGGCATCGCCGTGATCGTGGCCGGCCTGGCCGGCGCCCCCTTCGCGTGGCGGATCCTCCGCCCCCTGGCGCGCCGGTTCCTCGGGCCGGTCCCGAGCACCCGGCTCGGGCGCCGGGTGGAGGAACTGGAGGCCATCCGCGCCGACCTGACCCAGACCCAGGCCGCCGAACTGGAACGCATCGAGCGGGGCCTGCACGACGGGGCCCAGGCCCGGCTGGTGGCGATGGGCATGTCGATGGGCGCCGCCGAGCAGCTCGTCGACACCAACCCCGAGGCCGCGAAGGCGATCCTCGCCGAGGCCCGCGCCACGTCGGCCACCGCGCTCGCCGAGCTGCGCTCGCTCGTCCGCGGCATCAACCCGCCCGTCCTCGCCGAGCGCGGCCTGGTCGACGCCCTGCGGGCCCTCGCCCTCGACTCCTCCGTGGAGGTCGACGTCTTCAGCCACGTGCCCGCGCGGCCCGAACGCCCCGTCGAGTCGGCCGTCTACTTCTCCGTCGCGGAACTGCTGGCCAACGTGGCCAAGCACTCCCGCGCCGAACGGGTCAAGGTCGAACTCAGCTACGCGGCGCGGATGCTCACTGCTACCGTGAGCGACGACGGAATCGGCGGAGCCGCCGCATCCACAGGGTCCGGGCTGAGCGGCATCGAGCGCCGCATGGCGGCCTTCGGCGGACGCCTGGAGATCGACAGCCCGGCCGGAGGACCCACTCGTATCACCGTGGCGGTGCCGTGCGAATTGTCGTAGCCGAAGACCTCTTCCTGCTCCGCGACGGGCTGGTGCGCCTCGTCGAGGCGTACGGCCACACCGTCGTCGCGGCCGTCGACTCGGGGCCCGCCGCGCTGGAGGCACTGGTCGGCCTCCGGCCGGACGCGGCGATCGTGGACGTCCGGCTGCCGCCGACGTTCTCCGACGAAGGACTCCAGGCGGCGCTCTCCGCGCGCCGGGAGATCCCCGGGCTGCCGGTGCTGATCCTCTCCCAGCACGTGGAACAGCTGTACGCGCGCGAGCTCCTCGCGGACGGGCACGGTGGCATCGGCTACCAGCTGAAGGACCGTGTCCTGGACGCCGGCCAGTTCATGGACGCCGTCCACCGCGTCGCCGACGGCGGCACCGCGCTCGACCCCACGGTCGTCGCCAAGCTGCTGGGCCGGCCCATGCGGGCCAACCCCCTCGCCACCCTCACCGAACGGGAGCGCTCCGTCCTCGCGCTGATGGCCGAGGGGCTCTCCAACACCGCGATCGCGAACCAGCTCTTCCTCAGCGAGGGCTCGATCAGCAAGTACACGACCACGATCTTCGCCAAGCTCGGGCTCGCCAACGACGACGACACCAACCGCAGGGTCCGGGCCGTCCTCGCCTACCTCGGCGCCGACGGGCAGGGCGAGCAGTAACGGCGGTCGGGCCGGGGCGCGGCCCTGCGGGACACCCCGCAGGGCCGCTTCGCGCGCCCGCCCCGCACCCGCCCCGGCCTCCGTCAGCCGACCGCTGCCGCCGCCTCGCGCCGCGCCGCGTCCCGGACGGCGGCGGCCAGCTCCCGCGGGGTGCGCCGCTCGAACACCTCGGCGAGGCTGATCGACACGCCGCTGAGGTTCTGGAACTCCTGCATCGCCAGGGCGGCGAGCATGGAGTTCCCGCCGGACGCGAAGAAGTCCGTGTCGGCGTCGAGCCCTTCGTCCTGCAGGATGCTCCGCCACAGCCCCGTCAGCTCCGCCGTCAGCTCGTCCAGGTCCGGGCCGTCCGCGCGGTCCGGGCCGTCCGGGCCGTCCGGGCCGTCCGGGCGGCGGTCCCGTCCCGGGTGCTCCGGGCCCGGCCGGGCCGCGGCCGCGCGCCGGGCCTCCACCATCCGCTGCAGCGCGGGGTAGTCGACCTTCCCGCTGCCGTTGAGCGGCATCGAGTCGACCGTCACGAGGTCCCCGGGCAGCATCGACCGCGACAGCCGCGCGCGGGCGTGCGCCCAGACGCTCGCGGTGTCGATCGGGCCGGCGGCCGGCTCCAGGCAGCCGATCAGCACGGCGTCCGCGCTCGGGTCGCCGACCATGATCACCGCGGCGCCGCCGACCTCGGGGTGGGCCAGCAGCGTCGCCTCGATCTCGCCGAGTTCGATCCGGTTGCCGCGGAGCTTGACCTGGCGGTCGCTCCGGCCGAACAGGTCGATCAGACCGTCCGCACGCCAGCACGCCACATCGCCCGTCCGGTAGAACCGCCCGTACGCGGGGTGCTCGCCGAAGCGCTGCGCGTTGAGGTCCGGCCGGCCGTGGTAGCCGATCGCCACGCCGACGCCCGAGATGCAGAGCTCCCCGCGGACACCCACCGGCAGGTCGCGGCCGTGCCGGTCGACGACGTGGACCTTGGTGTTGCGGATCGGCCTGCCGACGTCGAAGCGGCCCTCCGGCTCGTCCACCAGGACGCGTGACGTCGACCAGATGGTCGTCTCGGTCGGCCCGTAGGCGTGGTGCAGCACGCAGCCGGCCGCCACCAGCCGCCGGGCCAGCGACAACGGCACCGGCTCACCGCCCACGATGACGCCGCGACCGCGCAGGCAGTCCGCCACCCGGTCGATGACGAGCCGCCAGGTCGTGGGCGTCGCCTGGACGAACCGCGCCCCATGCCGCTCGATCAGCTCCCGCAGCACCCGGCCGTCGCTCCTGGCCGCGTCGGGGGCGGCCACCAGGCGGCCGCCGGAGACCAGCGGCACGAACAGTTCGAGGCCGGAGATGTCGAACGCGAACGTCGTGGTCCACAGCGTGGTGTCGCCGGCCGAGGCACCGAACTGCTCGGCGAAGTGCGCGACGACGTTGGCCAGGGCCGCGTGGTCGATCAGCGTCCCCTTGGGCCGGCCGGTCGAGCCCGAGGTGTACATCAGGTACGCGCAGGCCTTCGGGTCCACGGCGCCGGGCCCGGCGTCGGTCGCCGCCGGTTCCGTACCCCCTTCCGGCCCCGCTTCCGCGCCCGGTTCCGTCCCCGGCCCGGTCCCCGCCCCGGGCTCCGGCGCGTCCTCGACGGCCGGCGCGGTCAGCACGACCAGGCCGTCCTCGGCGGCCTGCGCCAGGCCGCCGGCCGCGTCCGCGGTCGTGACGAGGACCCGCGCGGCCGAGTCGGACAGCTGGTAGCGGATCCGCTCCTCGGGGTGGGCCGTGTCGACGGGCAGGTACGCCGCGCCCGCCAGCCACGTCCCGAGGACCGCCGCGACCAGCTCCGGCCCGCGCGGAAGGGCCACCGCCACCACGTCCCCGGTCCGGACGCCGGCCTCCCGGAGACGGGCGCTCACGACGTGCGCCGCGCTCCACAACCGCCGGTACCCGACCGAACGGTCGCCCTCGACGACGGCCACGGCCCCGGGCGAGCGCAGCACCTGCGCGTGGACGGCTTCGAGCACCGACGCGGGCTCGACCGGCCGGGTGGTGTCGTTCGCCGCCCCGACGATCTGGTGGTCCCGCTCGCACCACCAGTCGACCTCGGCCACCGCCCGGTCCGGGTCGTCCGTGAACGAGGACAGCACCGCCGCGAAGCGCTCCAACAACAGCTCGGCGTGGGCCGGTTCGAAGAGCTCGGTCCGGTAGACGGCCCGCAGCGCGATCGCGTCCTCCGTCGAGGTGGCGCGGAGGTCGAGGTCGAACTTGCCGAAGCCGCTCGTCGCGGCGAACGGCCTGGCCGCCAGGCCGTCGAGGGTGAACGCGGCGGGACCGCTCCCGCTCCGGTGCTCGAACACGTGCCGGAAGGGCAGCGAGCGCCGTCCGGACGGCGCCGCCGGCAGCAGGTCCGCCTGCGCGTCCACGGCCACGTCGGCGTGCGCCACGCCCGCACGCAGCCGCTCGCCGCTGCGGCGCACCAGGTCGCGGACGCTCTCCTCCCGGTCCAGCCGCAGCCGCAGCGGCACATGGGTGACGTGGTACCCGATCGCGCGGGCGGCGTGCTCCGGCCGGACGTCGACCGGGAAGCCCACCAGCAGGTCGGGCCCCGCGCCGCACGCCTCCAGCAGCACGTAGTAGGCGGCCAGCAGGACCGCCGACTCCGGGACGCCGAGCTCCGCGGCAAGGCCGCGCACCCCGGCCACCGTACGGGCCGGCAGGGTGCGCACGAGCTCCGCCGCCGCCAGCGTCGGCCGGTCCGGCTCGGGCTCGGTGCAGGACAGCTCCATGGTGTCGGTGGTCGCGCCGGCCAGCTCCTCGCGCCAGAAGGCGAGGCTCTCCCGGCTGGGGACCGGCCCGGCCCAGGCGGTCGTGTCCCTGGCGGTCGTGTCCGCGCCGGCCGTGCAAGCGCCGGTCGTGTCCGCGCCGGCCGTGTTCTCGTACGCGGCCGCCAGGTCCGTCAGGAACAGCGGGACGGACGCCTCGTCGAAGACCAGCTGGTGGGCCGTCACGCAGAGGACGTCCGTGGCCGGGGCGCGGAAGAGCACCGCTCGCAGCATCGGCCCGCCGTCCAGGGCGAACGGCGCGGCGGTCACCGACGCGAGGTCGGCCTCGGTCGGTTCGCCCGCCAGCACGACCTGCACCAGGTCCAGCCGGAACTCGTCCGGGCCGACCACCCGCCTGGCCAGCCGGGTGCCGTCGCTGCGGTAGACGGTGCGCAGCGCCTCGTGGCGGCGCAGCACCACGGCCAGCGCCGCGTTGAGCCGCAGCGGGTCCACCCGCCCCGCGACGGCGAACGCCGCGGACAGGTTGTTCACGGGAGTGCCCGGCACCAGCGACTCGAACAGCCACAGCGCTTCTTCCCGGGGGGAGACTCCCGCGTCGTCACCCGGATCCGCAGGCTTGCGCCTCTCCGCGGAAATCATCACGTCACTCCTCTGCCGTTCCAGGTCGGTTGGGGTCCGCCGGTCTTCCCGCCGGTGCCCGATCGCTCAGATCCCCAGCTCTTTGTCGATCAGGTCGAAGATCTCGTCGTCCGTCGCCCCGATGATGTCCTCGTCGGAGGGGCCGTCCTCGTCGGAGGAGGCGCCGTCCGGGTCCGCGCCGCGGAACTCCTCCAGGAGGTGTTCGAGACGGCTCGTGATCTTCGCCTTCTGGCCGCCCCGCCGGGCGATCGCGGTCAGCAGGGACTTGAGCCGGTCGAGTTCGTTCAGCACCGGCTCGTAGTCGATCTCCTGCTCGGCGATCCGGTCCCGGAGGTACCGGGCGAGCTCCACGGGCGTGGGGTAGTCGAAGACCACCGCGGCGGGGAGTCGCAGCCCGAGGGCGCCGGTGATCCGGTTGCGGAACTCCAGCGCCGTCAGCGAGTCGAACCCGAGCTGGCGGAAGTACCGCGCGGCCTCGATGGACTCGGAGCCGGGCCGGTTGAGCACCAGGGCCGCCTGGGTCAGGACCAGGTTCAGGACGGCCTCCTCCAGCTGCTCGGGCGGGAGCGCGACCAGCTGGTTCAGCAGGTTCTTCCCGGCCTCCGGGGCGGAGCGTCCCACCGTGCGCCGGCCGGGGCGGACGAGCCCGGTCATCAGGGCGGGGACGACGCTCCCGGGGCGGCGCAGCGCGGGCAGGTCCAGGCGCGCCGTCACCAGCAGGGGGTCGGTGGCCCGGGCCGCCGCGTCGAGCAGGGCGAGCCCCTCGGACGCGGACAGCGGCTTCAGGCCCTGGCGGGCCATCCGCCGGCGGTCGGCCTCGGTGAGTTCGCCGGCCATGCCCTGCTCCCAGGGTCCCCACGCCAGCGACACGGCCGGCAGACCGAGGTGGCGCCGGTGGGCGGCCAGGGCGTCCAGGAAGGTGTTGCCCGCCGCGTAGTTGGCCTGGCCCGGGGTGCCCCAGACGCCGGCCACCGACGAGAAGAGGGTGAAGGTGTCCAGGCCCAGGTCGCGGGTCAGCTCGTGCAGGTGCCAGGCGGCGTCGGTCTTCGGCCGCATGACCTGCTCGACCCGGTCTGCGGTGAGCGAGCCGAGGACACCGTCGTCCAGGACGCCCGCCGTGTGGACGACCCCGGTGAGCGGCACGCCGTCCAGGACGCCCGCCAGTTGCGCACGGTCGGCGGCGTCACACGCCACGACCCGCACGCCCGCCCCGGCGCCCGCCAACTCGGCGGCCAGCGCGGGCATGCCGGCGGCGGCCACACCGCGGCGGGAGGCGAGCAGGAGCCGTTCGGCCTGTCCGGTCACCGCCAGGTGCCGGGCGACCAGGCCGCCGAGCGCACCGGAGGCGCCGGTCACCAGGACGGTGGCGGGACGGCGGGCGGCGGGCGGCGCGTCGGGGTCGTTCAGGCCGGGGTCGTTCAGGCCGGGGTCGGTTGCAGCGGGATCGGTTGCGTCGCGGTCGGTTACGTCGCGGTCGTTCGGGCCGCGGTCGTTCGCGTCGGCCGCACGCGCCAGTCGCGGCACCCGCACCTCCCCGTCGCGCACCGCGAACTCGCGCTCCCCCAGCGCCGCTCCGGCCACGACCAGAGCCCCGGAGTCCGCGAGCACCGCGACGTCCGCCAGCACGATCCGCTCCGGATGCTCGCCGGCGGCCGCACGCACCAGTCCGACCACGCCCGCGCTCTCCAGGCGCACGCCCGCGCCGGAACCCGCGTCCACACCGCGCTCGGTCACCACCACCAGCTTCGAACCGTCGAGGGCGCCGGCCGACAGGCAGTCCCGGATCGCCTCCAGCACGCGCAGCACGGCGGCCCGCGCCGCCGCCGGCACGTCCGCGGGGACGGGGGTGGGGGCGGGGGTGCAGCAGACGAGCACGGCCTCCGGCACCGGTGCGCCCGCCTCCAGCGCGGCGACCAGGTCCGGCACGTCCGCGTACGCCGCGGCACCGGGCACGGCCAGGCCACCGTCGTCGCCGAGCACCGCCCACGGACGGCCCGGCTCCCCGGGCGCCTCCGTCGCGGCGGCGACCGGCACCCAGTCCACCCGGAAGAGCCCGTCACGGGCCACCCCCGCGGCCTGGTCCAGGGTGCCGACGGCCAGCGGCCCGAGCACCACCGATCCGGCCGAGGCGACCGGCTGTCCGGCCTGGTCGGCCAGGGTCACCGACACGCCCTCGCCGGAGGCCGCCGGCGCCACCCGTACGCGCGCCACCATCGCGCCCGAGGCGTGAACGACCACGTCGCTCCACGCGAAGGGCAGGAAGAGGCCCTGCCCGGCCGTCCGCTCCAGCTGTTCCAGGCCGACGAGCTGCACCGCGGCGTCCAACAGGACGGGGTGCACCCCGAACCCGGACACCTCGGTCCCCTCGGCCAGCGCCACCTCCGCGAACACCTCGTCGCCACGCCGCCACGCCGTCCGGACCGCCCGGAACGCCGGCCCGTACCCGTGCCCGGCGGCCGCCAGCCGCTCGTACAGCGCGT
Source organism: Kitasatospora sp. NPDC127111 (assembly GCF_042677465.1). Classification (NCBI taxonomy): domain Bacteria; kingdom Bacillati; phylum Actinomycetota; class Actinomycetes; order Kitasatosporales; family Streptomycetaceae; genus Kitasatospora; species Kitasatospora sp. NPDC127111. The sequence goes on along the minus strand of NZ_JBHXTG010000067.1, from coordinate 39,785 downwards.
CCACGTCGACCGCCTCGGCGCCGGTGGGCGGCCACTGCACGCTCCACGCCGCCGTGTCCGCGAGGGCGTCGCCGCCCGCAGTCTCCTCGGCGTCCGGGACCAGGGTGCCGGACGCATGCCGCACCCACTCCCCCTCGGCCGCCCGCGCGAACACCGTGACCTCCCGCAGCCCGGCGGGATCGGCCTCCCCGACGGTCACCTGGATGCGCACGCCGCCGCGCTCCGGAAGCACCAACGGCATCTCGACGGTCAGTTCCCCGACCCGGCCGCAGCCGGCCTCGTCGCCAGCCCGCACCGCGATGTCGACCAGCGCCGCCGTGGGCACCACCACGCGACCGGTCACGAGGGACTGGGCCAGCCACGGCTGTGCGGACAGCGCCAGGTGCCCGGTCAGGACGACGCCGCCGGTCGCCGGCAGTTCGACGGCCGCCCCCAGGAGAGGGTGGGCGGGGGTGCCGAGGCCGAGGTCCTCGGCGCGGCTGGCGCCGACCGCGGTCAGCCAGTAGCGCTGCCGCTGGAAGGCGTAGGTGGGCAGGTCGACGCGCTGGGCGCCGGTGTTCGCGTAGAGCTTGTCCCAGCCGACCGGCACGCCGCGGACGAACGCCTTGGCGAGGGCGGTGAGCAGGGCGCGCGGTTCGTCGCGGCCCCGGCGGAGCAGGGGGAGCCACGCTTCGGGCTCGCCCTCGGCGTCGGCGCGGGTCTGCGGGCCCATGCCGGACAGGATGCCGTCGGGGCCGATCTCGATGAACGTCCGCACACCGGCGTTGCGCAGGGCGTTCGCGGCGTCGCAGAAGCGGACGGCTTCGCGGACGTGCTTGACCCAGTAGGCCGGGTCGGTGACGTCGTCCGTGACCGGCTCGCCGGTCAGGGCGGAGACCATGGCCAGCCTGGGGGTGCGGTAGCTGACGGAGGCGACGACGCGGGCGAACTCCGCCAGCATCGGTTCCATCAGCGGCGAGTGGAAGGCATGGGAGACCTGGAGGCGCTTCGTGCGCGCCCCGGCCTGGGCCAACTCCTCGGCAGCGGCGAGCACTTCGTCCTCGACACCGGACATCACCACGGCGTTCAGGCCGTTCACGGCCGCGATGCCGACGCCGGTGCGGCCCGCGATCGCTTCGAGGACCCGCTCCTCCGTCGCCTCGACGGCCACCATGGCGCCACCGGTGGGGAGTTGCTGCATCAGCCGGCCGCGAGCGGCCACCACCGCGCAGGCGTCGTCCAGCGACCAGACCCCGGCCACGTGCGCGGCCGCCAGCTCACCGATCGAATGGCCGGCCACCACCTGCGGCGACACACCCCACGACTCCAGAAGCCGGAAGAGCGCCACCTCGATCGCGAACAGCGCGGGCTGCGCCCACCCCGTGTCATCGATCCGACCCCCACCCTCACCACGGATCACCGCCGCGAGGGAACCGTCCAAATGCTCCGCCAGAGCCGCACACACCGCGTCGAAGGCCTCGGCGAACACCGGGAACGCCGCATACAGCCCCTGCCCCATCCCGATCCGCTGCGCACCCTGCCCGGTGAACACGAAACCGACCTTGCCGACACCACCCACGGCGCCGGACACCACCTCGGGCACCTCACGCCCCTCGGCCAAGGCCCTGAGCCCGGAGACCAGTTCGTCGCCGTTGGAGCCGAGTACCACCGCTCGGTGCTCCAGCGCCGCCCGCGACGTCGCCAGCGACCAGCCCACGCTCGCCAGGTCGACGTCCTGCTGCTGAACGAAGGCCGTCAGCTGCTCGGCCTGCCCGGCGAGACCTTCCGCAGTGCGTCCCGACACCACCCACGGCACCACCGGGGGCACGACACCGCCGGCGGGCGAGTCAACAGCGCCCTGGTCGGGCGCCTGCTCGATGATGACGTGCGCGTTGGTGCCGGAGAAGCCGAAGGACGACACCCCCGCACGCCGCGGACGCCCGGCATCGGGCCAGGGCTGCGCCTCGGTCACCAGCCGGACCGCGCCCGCGTCCCAGTCCACGTGCGAGGACGGCGCGTCCACGTGCAGCGTCGCGGGCACGATCCCGTGCCGCATCGCGGTCACCATCTTCACGACCCCGGCCACACCGGCGGCGGCCTGGGCGTGGCCGATGTTGGACTTCACCGAGCCGAGCAGCAGCGGCCGGTCCTCCGGACGCCCCTGCCCGTAGGTCGCCAGCAGCGCCTGCGCCTCGATCGGGTCACCCAGCCGGGTCCCCGTCCCATGGCCCTCGACCACGTCCACGTCGCTCGCGGACAGACCCGCGCTGGCCAGCGCCGCCCGGATCACCCGCTGCTGCGACGGACCGTTCGGCGCCGTCAGACCGTTCGACGCACCGTCCTGGTTGACCGCCGAACCGCGCACCACCGCGAGCGCCTTGTGGCCGTTGCGCAGCGCGTCGGAGAGGCGTTCCAGCACCAGGACGCCGACGCCCTCGCCCCAGCCGGTGCCGTCCGCGGCCTCCGCGTACGCCTTGCAGCGACCGTCCGGGGCCAGGCCGCGCTGCCGCGAGAAGTCGATGAACGTCCCGGGCGTCGACATGACGGTGACACCGCCGGCCAGCGCGAGCGAGCTCTCACCCGAGCGCAGCGACTGGCACGCCAGGTGCAGCGCGACCAGCGACGACGAACACGCCGTGTCCACCGTCACCGCCGGCCCCTCCAGACCCAGCGCGTACGCCACCCGCCCCGAGGCGACCGACCCCGTCCCACCCGTGCCGAGATACCCCTCGACCTCCTCCGGCACGAAGTGCGACGGCAGGTAGTCGTGGTAGAAGAGCCCCGCGAACACACCGGTCGCGCTGCCCCGCAACCCCGTCGGATCGATTCCCGCGTCCTCCAACGCCTCCCACGAGGTCTCCAGCAGCAGCCGCTGCTGCGGATCCATCGCCACGGCCTCCCGCGGACTGATCCCGAAGAACTCCGCGTCGAAGTCCGCGGCGTCGTAGAGGAATCCGCCCTCGCGCGAGACGCTCTTGCCGGCGGCCTCCGGGTCCGGGTCGTAGACGTCCGTCGCCCAGCCGCGGTCGGCGGGGAACTCTCCGATGGCGTCCGCACCCGACGCGAGCAGCTCCCAGAACTCGGTGGGCGACGACACGCCCCCCGGGAACCGGCACGCCATCCCGACGATCACCAGGGGGTCGTCATCCACCGGTGCGCGGCCGCGCGTCTGGAGCGCGGAACCCGCCGAGGCGGGACCGCCCTCACCGACCAGCTCGGCCAGGACGAACCCGGCCAGCGCCGCCGGCGTCGGGTAGTCGAAGACCGCCGTGGCCGGCAGGCGCAGTCCCGTGGCGTTGCCGAGGCGGTTGCGCAGTTCGACGGCGGTGAGCGAGTCGAAACCGACGTCGCGGAAGGACCGGTCCGCGTCGAGGCTGCCCGGTCCGGACATGCCCAGCACCAGGGCGGCCTGCGACAGGACCAACTCCCGCACGGACTCCCGCTGTTCGTCCGGGCTCAGGGCGGCCAGCCGGGCGGCCAGCGCGTTCTGGTCGCCGGCGGTGGGCTGACCGACCGTGCGACGGGTGTGCGAGCCGGCCCGCGTCGCCCGGGCCAGGCCCGACAGCAGCGGCGGGACGTCGCCGGAGCGCCGCAGCGCGGGCAGGTCCAGCTCGGCCGCCACGAGCAGCGCCTCGGGCCGGCCGGCGGCCGCGTCCAGGACGGCGAGCCCGCGCGCGTCCGACAACGGACGCACGCCCTGGCGGGCCATCCGCCGACGGTCGGCGTCCGTGAGTTCGCCGGCCATGCCGTGCTCCCACGGCCCCCACGCCAGCGACACGGCGGGCAGTCCGAGGTAGCGCCGGTGGACGGCCAGCGCGTCCAGGAAGGTGTTGCCCGCCGCGTAGTTGGCCTGGCCCGCGTTGCCGACCACACCGGCGATCGACGAGAAGAGCACGAAGGTGTCGAGATCGTGACTGCGCGTCAGCTCGTGCAGGTGCCATGCCGCGTCGACCTTCGGACGCATGACCGCCGCCAGCCGCTCCGGGGTCAGCGCGGCGACGACCCCGTCGTCGAGGACTCCCGCCACGTGGACGACGCCCCTCAGCGGCACGCCGTCCAGGACCCCGGCCAGCTCGTCACGGTCGGCCACGTCGCAGGCGGCCACGTTGACGTCGGCGCCCAACTCCTTCAGCTCGGCGACGAGTTCCGGCATCCCGACGGTGTCGATGCCACGACGCGAGACCAGCAGCAGCCGTTCGGCCCGTCCGGTCGCCGCGAGATGCCGGGCGACCAGGCCGCCGAGCGCGCCCGAAGCGCCGGTCACCAGCACCGTGCCCGCACGGCCTTCCACGGTGCCGGTCGGGGTGGGTGCGGACGGCACCCGCACGAGTCGCGGCACGCGCAGCTGGCCCGCCCGCACCGCGAACTGCGGCTCGCCGAGCCGGACCCCGGCCCGCAGCCACTCCACGACGTCGGCGGACAGGTCCGGCAGGTCCGCCAGCAGCACCCGGCCGGGATTCTCCGCCTGGACCGCTCGGACGAGACCCCAGACCGGAGCGGCCGCGATCTCCACCAGCGCCTCCGGGCCCGCGTCCACCGCGCGCTCGGTCATGACCACCAGCCGCGACGCCGACAGCGCGTCCGCGGCCAGCCACTCCTGCACCAGCTCCAGCGCGCCGACGGCGGCGCCACGCGCCGCACCCGGGACATCGTCGGGAGCCGGCGTGGGCACGGCCCGCACCGCCACGACCTCGGGAACGGCCTCGCCCGCGCCGACGGCCGCCAGCAGCGCGGCCAGATCGGCATAGGACTCGGCGCCGGACAGCTCCTCCCCGAGCACGGCCCACCGGCCGTTCGGCCCGCCGGGGGCCGCCACCACGGACGGGACCCACTCCACCCCGAACATCGACCCGGCCGCGGAACCCGCGCCGCCCGCGAGGTCCTCGGCCGACGCGGGCCTCAGCACCAACGACCCCACGGACGCCACCGACTCGCCCGCGGCGTCGGCCAGCGTCACCGACACGCCCTCGCCCGAGGCCGCCGGCGCCACCCGCACCCGCGCCGCCAATGCGCCCGACGCGTGCACCGTCACGTCGCTCCACGCGAACGGCAGCGTCAAGGCGTCGTCGCCGTCGGCCCTCAGGCCCGCCACGTGCAGCGCGCTGTCCAGCAGGGCAGGGTGCAGCCCGAACCCGGACGCGCTCACGCCGTCCGGCAGCGCCACCTCGGCGAACAGCTCCTCGCCACGCCGCCAGGCCGCGCGCAGCCCCTGGAACACCGGACCGTAGGCGAGACCGCCGGCGGCCAGTGCCGGGTAGAACCCGTCCAGATCGACGGCCTCCGCGCCGGCCGGGGGCCACTCGGTCAGCGCGCTGTCGGCCGTCGCATCGGCCGGGGCCAGCGAGCCCGTCGCGTGACGGGTCCACTCCTCCGCGAGCGTCGCGTCCTCGGTCTGCGCGTAGACCGCCACCGCGCGGTGACCGGCCTCGTCGGCCTCGTCCACCGTCACCTGCACCCGGACGCCGCCCTGGGAGGGGAGCACCAGCGGCGACTCGATCAGCAGCTCGTCGACCCGGCCGCAGCCGGCCTCGTCGGCCGCGCGCACCGCCATCTCGACCAGCGCGGCTCCGGGCACCACCACCCGGCCGGCGACCACGTGGTCGGCCAGCCAGGGCTGCCGGGCCAGCGACAGCCGACCGGTCAGGACGAGACCGCCGCTGGCCGGCAGCGTCACCGCCGCACCCAGCAGCGGGTGACGCGCCGGGGACTGGCCCAGCCCCGCCGCGTCCACCGCGACGGATCCGGCCGGCAGCCAGTAACGCTGCCGCTGGAACGCGTAGGTGGGCAGGTCGATCCGCTGGGCGCCGGTGTTCGCGTAGAGCTCGCCCCACTCGACGGGCACGCCGCGAACGAAGGCCTTGGCGAGGGCGGTGAGCAGGGCGCGCGGTTCGTCGCGGCCGCGGCGGAGCAGGGGGAGCCAGACCTCGTCGGCCTCGGCGTCCGCACGGGTCTGCGGGCCCATGCCGGACAGGATGCCGTCGGGGCCGATCTCGATGAACGTCCGCACACCGGCGGCGCGCAGCGCGTTCGCCGCGTCGCAGAAGCGGACGGCCTCACGGACGTGCTTCACCCAGTACGACGGGTCGGTGACCTCGTCGCTCACCGGCTCGCCGGTCAGCGCCGACACGAGGGTGAGTTGGGGCTGCTGGTAATCGACCGCGCCGACGACGCGGGTGAACTCCGCCAGCATCGGTTCCATCAGCGGCGAGTGGAAGGCATGGGAGACCTGCAGACGCTTGGTGCGCGCCCCGGCCTGCGCCAACTCCTCGGCGGCGGCGAGCACTTCGTCCTCGACACCGGACATCACCACGGCGTTCAGGCCGTTCACCGCGGCGATGCCGACGCCGGTGCGGCCCGCGATCGCTTCAAGGACCCGCTCCTCGGTCGCCTCGACGGCCACCATGGCGCCACCGGTGGGGAGTTGCTGCATCAAACGGCCGCGAGCGGCCACCACCGCGCAGGCGTCGTCCAGCGACCAGACCCCGGCCACGTGCGCGGCGGCCAGCTCACCGATCGAGTGGCCGGCCACCGCCTGTGGCGACACACCCCACGACTCCAGGAGCCGGAACAACGCGACTTCGATCGCGAACAGCGCCGGCTGCGCCCACCCCGTATCGTCGATCCGGCCCTCACCCTCACCACGGATCACCGCGGCCAGGGAGCCGTCCAGGTGCTCGGCCAGACCGGCGCACACCGCGTCGAAGGCCTCGGCGAACACCGGGAACGCCGCATACAGCCCCTGCCCCATCCCGATCCGCTGCGCACCCTGCCCGGTGAACACGAAACCGACCTTGCCCGCGGCGCCGGTGGTTCCGGACACCACCTCGGGAACCTCACGCCCCTCGGCCAAGGCCCTGAGCCCTGAGGCCAGTTCGTCGCCGTTGGAGCCGAGCACCACCGCTCGGTGCTCCAGCGCCGCCCGCGACGTCGCCAGCGACCAGCCCGCATCGGCAACGTCCATGTCCTGGCGCTGCTCGGCGAAGCTCGCCAGCCGCTCGGCCTGTCCGGCGAGAGCGGCAGCAGACCGGCCCGACACCACCCACGGCACCACCGGCAGTACCCGGCCGTCCGTGCAAGGCGCGGCGGCCTCCTCGGCCGGTGCCTGCTCGACGATCACGTGCGCGTTGGTGCCGGAGAACCCGAACGACGACACACCGGCGCGTCGGGGCCGCTCGCCCGTCTCCGGCCAGGGCTGCGCCTCGGTCACCAGCCGGACCGCGCCGGATTCCCAGTCGATGCGCGAGGACGGCTCGTCCGCGTGCAGCGTCGCGGGCACGATCCCGTGCCGCATCGCGGTCACCATCTTGATGACGCCCGCGACGCCGGCCGCCGCCTGGGCGTGGCCGATGTTGGACTTCACCGAGCCGAGCAGCAGCGGCCGGTCGGCCGGACGCTCCTGGCCGTAGGTCGCCAGCAGTGCCTGGGCCTCGATCGGGTCGCCCAGCCGGGTCCCCGTCCCGTGGCCCTCGACCACGTCGACACCGTCGGCACCGATCCCGGCTCCGGCCAGCGCGGCACGGATCACCCGCTGCTGGGAGGGGCCGTTCGGCGCCGTCAGACCGTTCGACGCACCGTCCTGGTTGACCGCCGTGCCGGTCACCACCGCGAGCACCTTGTGTCCGCGACGGCGCGCGTCCGACAGGCGCTCCAGCACCAGGACGCCGACGCCCTCGCCCCAGCCGGTGCCGTCCGCCGACTCCGCGTACGCCTTGCAGCGACCGTCGGCCGCCAGCCCGCGCTGCCGCGAGAAGTCGATGAACGTCCCGGGCGTCGACATGACGGTGACACCGCCGGCCAGCGCGAGCGAGCTCTCACCCGACCTCAACGACTGGCACGCCAGGTGCAGCGCCACCAGCGACGACGAACACGCCGTGTCCACCGTCACCGCCGGCCCCTCCAGACCCAGCGCGTACGCCACCCGCCCCGAGACGACCGACCCCATGCCCCCGGTGCCGAGATACCCCTCGGCCTCCTCCGGCACCGGGTGGAACGGCAGGTAGTCGTGGTAGAAGAGCCCCGCGAACACACCGGTCGCGCTGCCCCGCAACCCCGTCGGATCGATTCCCGCACCCTCCAACGCCTGCCACGACGTCTCCAGCAGCAGCCGCTGCTGCGGATCCATCACGACCGCCTCGCGCGGGCTGATCCCGAAGAACTCCGCGTCGAACTCGCCCGCGTCGTAGAGGAATCCGCCCTCGCCCGAGACGCTCTTGCCGAGGGCGTCCGGATCCGGGTCGACCAGGTCCTCGGGCCAGCCGCGGTCCGTCGGGAAACGACCGATCGCGTCCTTGCCCGACGCCACCAGCTCCCAGAACTCCTCCGGCGACGACACACCGCCCGGGAACCGGCACGCCATCCCGACGATGGCCACGGGTTCCTGCTGTCGACTCTCCACCTCACGCAGGCGCTCCCGGGTCTGGGCAAGGTCGGTGGTGACCCGCTTGAGGTAGTCGCGGAGCTTCTCTTCGTTCGCCATCCGAATGGACGCCTTCCTCATTTCGCACGGTGGTACGGCGACGTACTCAGAGCCCGAGCTGGTTGTCGATGAAGTCGAACATGTCGTCGTCGCTGGCCGACTGGATCTTGTCGGCGACCGAGACACCGTCGTCGTCGCCCTCGCCGGATCCGGCGGCGTCGCTCAGCACGGAGAGAATGTCCTTGAGCCGCGCCGTGACCCGCGCCCGGGCGCCGTCGTCGCCCAGGAGCTCGGTGAGCGACGCTTCGAGCCTGTCGAGTCCGGAGTAGGCCGAGAGGGTGCCCGGCTCCTCGGCGACCGACCCGAACAGCTCCCCGGCCACGAAGTCGGCCAGGGCGGTCGGGCTCGGGTAGTCGAAGACCGCCGTGGCCGGCAGGCGCAGGCCCGTGGCGCTGTTCAGCCGGTTGCGCAGTTCGACGGCGGTGAGCGACTCGAAACCGACGTCCCGGAAGGACCGGTCCGCGTCGAGACTGCCCGGTCCGGACATGCCCAGCACCAGGGCGGCCTGCGACAGGACCAACTCCCGCACGCCCTCGCGTCGTTCGTCCGGGCTCAGCGCGGCCAGCCGGGCGGCCAGCGCGTTCTGCCCCTCGACGCCGCGCTCCGCCACCGATCGGCGGGCGGACCCGCCGGCACGCGAGCCGCGCACCAGGCCGGACAGGAGCACGGGGACGTCGCCGGAGCGGCGGAGCGCGGGCAGGTCCAGCTCGGCCGCCACGAGCAGCGCCTCGGGCCGGCCGGCGGCCGCGTCCAGGACGGCGAGCCCGCGGGCGTCCGACAGCGGGCGCATACCCTGGCGGGCCATCCGCCGACGGTCGGCCTCGGTGAGTTCGCCGGCCATGCCGTGCTCCCACGGGCCCCACGCCAGCGACACGGCAGGAAGGCCCGCGTGCCGTCGGTGGGCGGCCAGCGCGTCCAGGAAGGTGTTGCCCGCCGCGTAGTTGCCCTGGCCCGCGTTGCCGATCACGCCGGCGATCGACGAGAAGAGCACGAAGGTGTCGAGATCGTGACTGCGCGTCAGCTCGTGCAGGTGCCATGCCGCGTCGACCTTCGGACGCATGACCGCCGCCAGCCGCTCCGGGGTCAGCGCGGCGAGGATCCCGTCGTCGAGGACTCCCGCCACGTGGACGACGCCCGTCAGCGGCACGCCGTCCAGGACCCCGGCCAGCTCGTCACGGTCGGCCACGTCGCAGGCGGCCACGCTGACGTCGGCGCCCCACTCCTTCAGCTCGGCGACGAGTTCCGGCATCCCGGCGGCGTCGATGCCACGACGCGAGACCAGCAGCAGTCGGCCGGCCCGTCCGGTCGCCGCGAGGTGTCGGGCGACCAGGCCGCCGAGGGCGCCCGACGCGCCGGTCACCAGCACGGTGCCGGCTCGGACTTCCTCGGCGCCGGCCGGGATGGGCGCGGACGGCACCCGCACAAGCCGGGGCACCCGCACCTCGCCCGCGCGCACCGCGAACTGCGGCTCGCCGGACGCCATGCCGGCCCGCAGCCATGGCGCGACCTCGGCAGCGGACATGTCGTCCACGTCGGCCAGCGTGATCCGGTCCGGATTCTCCGACTGGGCCACCCGGACGAGGCCCCAGACGGGCGCGGCCGCGGCCTCCATGGCCGTCTCGGGACCGGCGTCCACGGCGCGCTCGGTCACCACCAGCAGCCGCGACGCCGACAGCGCGTCGGCCGCCAGCCACTCCTGCACCAAGCCCAGTACGCCGACCGCGACGTCGCGCGCCGCGCCCGGGACGTCGTCGGGGGCCGGCTCGGGCACGGCCCGCGCCACCACGGCCTCGGGAACGGCCTCGCCCGCGTCGACGGCCGCCAGCAGCGCGGCCAGATCGGCATAGGACTCGGCGCCGGACAGCTCCTCCCCGAGGACGGCCCACCGGCCGTTCGGCTCGCCGGGGGCCGCCGCCGCGGACGGGACCCACTCCACCCCGAACAGGTCGTCGCGAGCCGGCGCCGCAGCAGCGACGAAGGGACGCAGGACCACGGAGCCCACCGACGCGATCAGCCCACCGGTGGCGTCGGCCAGCGTCACCGACACGCCCTCGCCCGAGGCCGCCGGCGCCACGCGTACCCGCGCCGCCACCGCGTCCGCCGCGTGCACGACCACATCGCCCCAGGCGAACGGGACCTCAGCCCGGTCGCGCTGCTCACCGGCGCCCACGATCACATGCAGGGCCGCGTCCAGCAGGGCCGGGTGCAGACCGAACCCGGCTACGCTCACGCCGTCCGGCAGCGCCACCTCGGCGAACAGCTCCTCACCACGCCGCCAGACCGCCTGCGTCCCCTGGAACACCGGACCGTAGACGAGACCGCCGGCGGCCAGGCCCGGGTAGAACCCGTCCAGGTCCACCGCCTCCGCGCCGACCGGGGGCCACTGCGCCAGCTCGCCGCCGATGTGGGCGGCGGAGACGGTGTCGGGGTCGGCGGAGACGGCACCCGGGGCGAGGACACCGGCGGCGTGCCGGGTCCATTCGTCATCCGGCGCCGCGTCCTCGGCCTGGGCGTAGACGGCCACCACGCGGCGACCGGCCTCGTCCGGGCCGTCCACCGTCACCTGCACCCGCGCTCCGCCCTGGAGCGGAAGCACCAGCGGCGACTCGATCAGCAGTTCCTCGACCCGGCCGCAGCCGGCCTCGTCACCGGCCCGCACCGCCATCTCGACCAGCACGGCGCCCGGCACCACCGCCTGCCCGTCCACCGCGTGATCGGCCAGCCAGGGCTGCCGGGCCAGCGACAGCCGACCGGTCAGGACGAGGCCGCCCGTGGCCGGAAGCGTCACCGCCGCGCCCAGCAGCGGGTGACCTGGGTTCCCCAGGCCGAGATCCTCGGCGCGGCTGCCGGCGGTGACGTCCAGCCAGTAGCGCTGCCGCTGGAAGGCGTAGGTGGGCAGCTCGACGCGCTGGGCGCCGGTGCCGGTGAAGACCTTCTCCCAGTCGACCGGCAGACCCCGTACGAACACCTTCGCGAGGGCGGTGAGCAGGGCGCGTGGCTCGTCGCGGCCCCGGCGGAGCAGGGGGAGCCAAACCTCCTCGGTTGCCTCGGCCTCGGCGTCGGCGCGGGTCTGCGGGCCCATGCCGGACAGGATGCCGTCGGGGCCGATCTCGATGAACGTCCGCACACCGGCGGCGCGCAGAGCGTTCGCGGCGTCGCAGAAGCGGACGGCCTCACGGACGTGCTTCACCCAGTACGACGGGTCGGTGACCTCCTCGCTCACCGGCTCGCCGGTCAGGGCGGAGACCATGGCCAGCCTGGGCGTGCGGTAACTGACGGAGGCGACGACGCGGGCGAACTCCGCCAGCATCGGTTCCATCAGCGGCGAGTGGAAGGCATGCGAGACCTGCAGACGCTTGGTGCGCGCCCCGGTCTGCGCCAACTCCTCGGCGGCGGCGAGCACTTCGTCCTCGACACCGGACATCACCACGGCCTTGAGGCCGTTCACGGCCGCGATGCCGACACCCATGCGGCCCGCGATCGCTTCAAGGACCCGCTCCTCCGTCGCCTCGACGGCCACCATCGCGCCACCGGTGGGGAGTTGCTGCATCAGCCGGCCGCGAGCGGCCACCACCGCGCAGGCGTCGTCCAGCGACCACACCCCGGCCACGTGCGCGGCCGCCAGCTCACCGATCGAATGGCCGGCCACCACCTGCGGCGACACGCCCCACGACTCCAGGAGCCGGAACAACGCGACCTCGATCGCGAACAGCGCCGGCTGCGCCCACCCCGTGTCGTCGATCCGACCCGCGCCCTCACCACGGATCACCGCCGCGAGGGAACCGTCCAAGTGCTCGGCCAGACCGGCACACACCGCGTCGAAGGCCTCGGCGAACACCGGGAACGCCGCATACAGACCCTGCCCCATCCCGATCCGCTGCGCACCCTGCCCGGTGAACACGAAACCGACCTTGCCGACACCACCCACGGCGCCGGACACCACCTCGGGCACCTCACGCCCCTCGGCCAAGGCCCTGAGCCCGGAGACCAGTTCGTCGCCGTTGGAGCCGAGCACCACCGCTCGGTGCTCCAGCGCCGCCCGCGACGTCGCGAGGGACCAACCCACGCCGGCGATGTCCACGTCCGCCTGGACGAAGTCCGCCAGCCGCTCCGCCTGCCCGGCAAGGCCCGCCGCCGAGCGTCCCGACACCACCCACGGCACCACCGGCAGCACCCGGCCGTCCGTGCGAGGCGCGGCGGCCTCCTCGGCCGGTGCCTGCTCGATGATGACGTGCGCGTTGGTCCCGGAGAACCCGAACGACGACACCCCCGCACGCCGCGGATGCCCGGCGTCCGGCCAGGGCTGCGCCTCGGTCACCAGCCGGACCGCACCGGATTCCCAGTCGATGCGCGACGAGGGCTCGTCCGCGTGCAGCGTCGCCGGCACCACGCCGTGCTGCATCGCGGCGACCATCTTGATGATCCCCGCGGCACCGGCGGCGGCCTGGGCGTGGCCGATGTTGGACTTCACCGAGCCGAGCAGCAGCGGCCGGTCCTCCGGCCGGTCCTGGCCGTAGGTCGCCAGCAGCGCCTGCGCCTCGATCGGGTCACCCAGCCGCGTCCCCGTCCCGTGCCCCTCGACCACGTCCACGTCGCTCGCGGACAAGCCGGCACTGGCCAGCGCCGCCCGGATCACCCGCTGCTGCGACGGGCCGTTCGGCGCCGTCAGACCGTTCGACGCACCGTCCTGGTTGACCGCGGTACCGGCGACGACCGCCAGAATCCGGTGGCCGTTGCGCAGCGCGTCCGACAGGCGCTCCACCACCAGCACCCCGACGCCCTCGCCCCAGCCGGTGCCGTCCGCCGACTCCGCGTACGCCTTGCAGCGACCGTCGGCCGCCAGCCCGCGCTGCCGCGAGAAGTCGATGAACGTCCCGGGCGTCGACATGACGGTGACACCGCCGGCCAGCGCGAGCGAGCTCTCACCCGACCTCAACGACTGGCACGCCAGGTGCAGCGCGACCAGCGACGACGAACACGCCGTGTCCACCGTCACCGCCGGCCCCTCCAGACCCAGCGCGTACGCCACCCGCCCCGAGGCGACCGACCCCGTCCCACCCGTGCCGAGATACCCCTCGACCTCCTCCGGCACGAAGTGCGACGGCAGGTAGTCGTGGTAGAAGAGCCCCGCGAACACACCGGTCGCGCTGCCCCGCAACCCCGTCGGATCGATTCCCGCGTCCTCCAACGCCTCCCACGAGGTCTCCAGCAGCAGCCGCTGCTGCGGATCCATCGCCACGGCCTCCCGCGGACTGATCCCGAAGAACTCCGCGTCGAACTCCCCCGCCTCGTACAGGAATCCACCCTCGCCGGAGACGCTCTTGCCCACCGCCTCCGGGTCGGGATCGACCACGTCCACGGGCCAGCCGCGGTCCGTCGGGAACGGCCCGACCGCGTCGCCGCGCGACGCCACCAGCTCCCAGAACTCCTCCGGCGACGACACACCGCCCGGGAACCGGCACGCCATCCCGACGATCACCAGGCGGTCCTCATCGGCCGGCACGGCGCGGACCACGGGCCGTGCCGAGTCCGCCGACGCGGGAGCGGACTCACCGACCAGCTCGCCGAGCACGAAGTCGGCCAGCGCCACCGGCGTCGGGTAGTCGAACACGACCGTCGCCGGCAGGCGCAGGCCCGTGACGTTGTTCAGCCGGCTGCGCAGTTCGACGGCGGTGAGCGAGTCGAAACCGACGTCGCGGAAGGAGCGACCGGAGTCGACGGCTCCGGGTCCCGTCATGCCCAGCACCAGGGCGGCCTGCGACAGGACCAACTCCCGCACGCTCTCGCGCTGCTCGTCCGGGCCGAGCTCGGCCAGCCGCGCGGCCAGCGCGTTCTGGCCGTCGGCCGCGGGCCGGCCCGCCGTCCGACGGGTGCGCGAGCCCGCCGGCGTCGCCGGGACCAGGCCCGACAGCAGCGGCGGGACCTCGCCGGAGCGCCGCAGCGCGGCGAGGTCGAGCTGGGCGGTCACCACCAGGGGCGCGGCGGCGTGGGCGGCCGCGTCGAGCATGGCGAGCCCATCGGCCGCGGGCAGCGGCTTCAGGCCCTGCCGGGACAGCCGGCGCCAGTCGGCGTCGCTCAGCCCGCCGGCCATGCCCTCCTCCCACGGACCCCACGCCAGGGACGTCGCGGGCAACCCCGCCCGGCGGCGGGACGCGGCCAGCGCGTCCAGGAAGGTGTTGCCGGCCGCGTAGTTGGCCTGCCCCGGGTTGCCCCAGACACCGGCCACCGAGGAGAACAGGACGAAGGTGTCCAGGTCCAGATCGCGGGTGAGCTCGTGCAGGTGCCACGCCGCGTCGACCTTCGGACGCATGACCGTCTCCACGCGCTCGGGCGAAAGGGCCGTGGCCAGCCCGTCGTCCACGGCGCCGGCCGCGTGGACGACGCCCGTCAGCGGCACGCCGTCCAGGACCCCGGCCAGCTCGTCATGGTCGGCGACGTCGCAGGCCGCGACGGTGACGTCGGCGCCCAAGTCCTTCAGGTCGGCGACGAGTTCCGGCATCCCGGCGGCGTCGATGCCACGCCGCGAGACCAGGAGCAGCCGCCCGGCCCGTCCGGTCGCCGCGAGATGCCGGGCGACCAGACCGCCCAGCGCGCCCGAAGCGCCCGTGATCAGCACCGTGCCCGCACGGTGATCGGTGCCGGTCGAGGTGGGCGCGAACGGCACCCGCGCGAGTCGCGGCACGCGCAGTTGGCCGGCCCGCACCGCGAACTGCGGCTCACCGGACACCACGCCTGCCCGCAGGCAGGACAGCGCCTCGTCGGACAGCTCGTCCAGGTCCGCCAGCACCAGTCGGCCCGGGTTCTCGGCCTGCGCCACCCGGACGAGACCCCAGACGGGCGCGGCCGTGACCTCGATCGTCGCCTCGGGACCGGCGTCCACGGCGCGCTCGGTCACCACCAGCAGCCGCGACGCGGACAGCGCGTCGGCCGCCAGCCACTCCTGCACCAGGCCCAGCACGCCGACTGCGACGTCGCGCGCCGCGCCCGGGACGTCGTCGGGAGCCGGCTCGGGCACGGCCCGCGCCACCACGGCCTCGGGAACGGCCTCGCCCGCGTCGACGGCCGCCAGCAGCGCGGCCAGATCGGCATAGGACTCGGCGCCGGACAGCTCCTCCCCGAGCACGGCCCACCGGCCGTTCGACCCCTCGGAGACCGCCGCCGGGGACGGGACCCACTCCACCTCGAACAGGTCGTCGCGAGCCGGCGCCGCAGCGGCGACGAAGGGACGCAGGACCACGGAGCCCACCGACGCGATCAGCCCACCGGTGGCGTCAGCCAGCGTCACCGACACGCCCTCGCCCGAGGCCACCGGCGCCACCCGCACCCGCGCCGCCACCGCGTCCGCCGCGTGCACGACCACATCGCCCCAGGCGAACGGGACCTCAGCCCGGTCCCGGCGCTCGCCCGTGCCCACGATCACGTGCAGGGCCGCGTCCAGCAGGGCCGGGTGCAGGCCGAACCCGGACGCGCTCACGCCGTCCGGCAGCGCCACCTCGGCGAACAGCTCCTCGCCACGCCGCCAGGCCGCGCGCAGCCCCTGGAACACCGGACCGTAGGCGAGACCGCCGGCGGCCAGGCCCGGGTAGAACCCGTCCAGATCGACGGCATCCGCGTCGACCGGGGGCCACTGACCCCAACCCTCGCCGACGGCTGCGTCGGCAGACGACAGCACACCGGTCGCGTGGCGCGTCCACTCCTGCGCGAAGGTCGCGTCGTCCGCCTGGGCGTAGACGGCCACCGCGCGGCGACCGGCCTCGTCCGGGCCGTCCACCGTCACCTGCACCCGCGCTCCGCCCTGGGACGGGAGGACGAGCGGCGACTCGATGACCAGTTCCTCGACCCGGCCGCAGCCGGCCTCGTCACCGGCCCGCCCCGCCATCTCGACCAGCGCGGTCCCCGGCAGGACGATCTGCCCGGCCACCACGTGATCCGCCAGCCACGGCTGCCCGGACACCGACAGGCGACCGGTCAGGACGAGGCCGCCGCTGGCCGGCAGCGTCACCGCCGCACCCAGCAGCGGGTGACGCGCCGGGGACTGGCCCAGCCCGGCCGCGTCCACCACAGCGGTACCCGTCGGCAGCCAGTGGCGTTGCCGCTGGAAGGCGTAGGTGGGCAGGTCGATCCGCTGGGCGCCGGTGTTCGCGTAGAGCTCGCCCCACTCGACGGGCACGCCGCGGACGAAGGCCTTGGCGAGGGCGGTGAGCAGGGCGCGGGGCTCGTCGCGCCCGCGGCGGAGCAGGGGGAGCCAGACCTCCTCGGCCTCGGCGTCCGCGCGGGTCTGAGGGCCCATGCCGGACAGAATGCCGTCGGGGCCGATCTCGATGAACGTCCTGACGCCGGTGGCGCGGAGAGCGTTCGCGGCGTCGCAGAAGCGGACGGCCTCGCGGACGTGCTTCACCCAGTAGGCCGGGTCGGTGACCTCGTCCGTCACCGGCTGTCCGGTGAGGGCGGAGACCATGGCCAGCCTGGGCATGCGGTAGCTGACCGCACGAACCACCTCGGCGAACTCCGCCAGCATCGGTTCCATCAGCGGCGAGTGGAAGGCATGCGAGACCTGCAGACGCTTGGTGCGCGCCCCGGTCTGCGCCAACTCCTCGGCGGCCGCGAGCACTTCGTCCTCGACACCGGACATCACCACGGCCTTGAGGCCGTTCACGGCCGCGATGCCGACACCCATGCGGCCCGCGATCGCTTCGAGGACCCGCTCCTCCGTCGCCTCGACGGCCACCATCGCGCCACCGGCGGGGAGTTGCTGCATCAAACGGCCACGAGCGGCCACCACCGCGCAGGCGTCGTCCAGCGACCACACACCGGCCACGTGCGCGGCCGCCAGCTCACCGATCGAATGGCCGGCCACCACCTGCGGCGACACACCCCACGACTCCAGAAGCCGGAACAACGCGACCTCGATCGCGAACAGCGCCGGCTGCGCCCACCCCGTGTCGTCGATCCGACCCTCGCCCTCACCACGGATCACCGCCGCGAGGGAACCGTCCAAGTGCTCGGCCAGCCCGGCGCACACCGCGTCGAAGGCCTCGGCGAACACCGGGAACGCCGCATACAGCCCCTGGCCCATCCCGATCCGCTGCGCACCCTGCCCGGTGAACACGAAACCGACCTTGCCGACACCACCCACGGCGCCGGACACCACACCGGGAACCTCACGCCCCTCGGCCAACGCCTCAAGACCCGCCACCAACTCGTCGCGGTCCGCACCCAGGACCACCGCGCGCTGCTCCAGCGCCGCCCGCGACGTCGCCAGCGACCAGCCCACATCGACGGCGTCCACGTCCGTCCGCTGGACGAAGCCCGCCAACCGCTCCGCCTGCCCGGCAAGACCCGCCGCCGACCGACCCGACACCACCCACGGCACCACCGGCAGCACCCGGCCGTCCGTACGAGGCGCCGAAGTCTCCTCGGCGGGCGCCTGCTCGATGATGACGTGCGCGTTGGTCCCGGAGAACCCGAAGGACGACACCCCCGCACGCCGCGGACGCCCGGCGTCGGGCCAGTCCGTCGCCTCGGTCACCAGCCGGACCGCGCCCGCCTCCCAGTCCACGTGTGAGGACGGCGCGTCCACGTGCAGGGTCGCCGGCACCACGCCGTACCGCATCGCGGACACCATCTTGATGACGCCCGCGACACCCGCCGCCGCCTGCGCGTGGCCGATGTTGGACTTCACCGAGCCGAGCAGCAGCGGCCGGTCGGCCGGACGCCCCTGCCCATAGGTCGCCAGCAGCGCCTGGGCCTCGATCGGGTCACCCAGCCGGGTCCCCGTCCCGTGCCCCTCGACCACGTCCACGTCACCCGTGGCCAGACCCGCGCTGGCCAGCGCCGCCCGGATCACCCGCTGCTGCGACGGACCGTTCGGCGCCGTCAGACCGTTCGACGCACCGTCCTGGTTCACCGCCGTACCGGCCACCACCGCGAGCACCTTGTGCCCGAGCCGCCGCGCGTCCGACAGCCGCTCCAGCACCAGGACGCCGACGCCCTCGCCCCAGCCGGTGCCGTCCGCCGACTCCGCGTACGCCTTGCAGCGGCCGTCCGCCGCCAGCCCGCCCTGCTTGGTGAAGTCGATGAAGGTGCCGGGCGTCGACATCACGTTCACGCCGCCGGCCAGTGCCAGCGAGCTCTCGCCCGAGCGCAGCGACTGGCACGCCAGGTGCAGCGCCACCAGCGACGACGAACACGCCGTGTCCACCGTCACCGCCGGCCCCTCCAGACCCAGCGCGTACGCCACCCGTCCGGACGCCACACCGCCCGATCCGCCGGTGCCGACGTAGCCCTCGACGTTCTCGGACACCGCGCCGAACGGCAGGTAGTCGTGGTAGATCAGCCCCGCGAACACACCGGTCGCGCTGCCCCGCAACCCCGTCGGATCGATTCCCGCATCCTCCAACGCCTCCCACGAGGTCTCCAGCAGCAGCCGCTGCTGCGGGTCCATCGCCACGGCCTCCCGCGGACTGATCCCGAAGAAGCCGGCGTCGAACTCGCCCGCCTCGTACAGGAATCCACCCTCGCCCGACAGGCTCTTGCCCACCGCCTCCGGGTCCGGGTCGTGCACGTCCGCGGGCCAGCCCCGGTCCGTGGGGAACGGCCCGACCGCGTCCGCGCGTGCGGCCACCAGCTCCCAGAACTCCTCCGGCGACGACACCCCGCCGGGGAAGCGGCAGCCCATGCCGACGATGACCACGCGGTCCTCGTCGGCGGTGACGCCGCCCCCCGCCACCGGGAGCGCGGCCTGCGCCGAGGCCGCCTCGACGTCACCGATCAGCTCGCCCAGCACGAATCCGGCCAGCGCGGCCGGCGTCGGGTAGTCGAAGACCGCCGTGGCCGGCAGGCGCAGTCCCGTCACCGTGTTCAGCCGGTTGCGCAGCTCGACGGAGGTGAGCGAGTCGAAGCCGGTGTCGCGGAACGCCCGGCCGGCCTCGATGCTCTCCGGTCCGGCCATGCCCAGGACCAGGGCGGCCTGCGCCGCGACCAGGTCGAGGACGGCTTCGGTCCGCTCGGCGGGGCCGAGTGCCTGGAGCCGGGCGCCCAGCGCGTTCCGGCCGTCGGCTGCGGGGACTCCGGCGGTACGACGGGCGGGCGCGCCCGCCTGCCCGGCCCGGACCAGGCCGGACAGGAACGGCGGGACCTCGCCGGAGCGCCGCAGCGCGGCGAGGTCCAGCTTGGCCGTGACCACCAGGGGGTCGGCGGCCCGGGCGGCCGTGTCCAGCATGGCGAGCCCGTCGGCCGCGGGCAGCGGCTTCAGGCCCTGGCGGGACATGCGCTGCCAGTCGGCCCGGTCGAGCTTCGCGGTCATGCCGTGTTCCCACGGGCCCCAGACCAGGGACGCGGCGGGCAGCCCGGCCCGGCGGCGGGACGCGGCCAGGGCGTCCAGGAAGGTGTTGCCGGCCGCGTAGTTGGCCTGTCCGGGGTTGCCCCAGACGCCGGCGATCGAGGAGAACAGGACGAAGGTGTCCAGGTCGAGGTCGCGGGTGAGCTCGTGCAGGTGCCACGCCGCGTCGGCCTTCGGACGCATGACCGTCTCCACGCGCTCCGGCGAGAGCGCCGTGGCCAGCCCGTCGTCCACGATGCCGGCCGCGTGGACGACGCCCGTCAGCGGCACGCCGTCCAGGACGCGGGCGAGCTCGTCACGGTCGGCGACGTCGCAGGCCGCGACGGTGACCTCGACGCCCAACTCCTCCAGGTCGGCGACGAGTTCCGGCATCCCGGCGGCGTCGATGCCACGCCGCGAGACCAGCAGCAGCCGCCCGGCCCGTCCGGTCGCCGCGAGGTGCCGGGCGACCAGACCGCCCAGCGCGCCGGACGCGCCCGTCAGCAGCACGGTGCCGGCCCGTTCGGCCGGCGCGGGCATGGTCAGGACGACCTTGCCGATGTGACGCGCCTGGCTCAGGAAGCGGAACGCGTCCAGCGCGCGGCGCACGTCCCAGCACGCCACCGGCAGCGGGCGCAGCGCGCCGTCCGCGAACAGCCGGGTCAGCTCCCGCAGCATCCGGCCCAGCACGTCGGGGTCCAGTTCCAGCAGGTCGAACGCCCGGTAGTCGATCGCGTGGTCCCGGCGCACCCGCTCCGGCTCCCGGACGTCGGTCTTGCCCATCTCGACGAACCGGCCGCCGGCCCGGGTCAGCCGGAGCGACGCGTCCACGAACTCCCCGGCCAGGGAGTCCAGCACCACGTCCACCCCGTGGCCGCCGGACTCGGCGCGGAAGGCCTCCTCGAAGTCGGTGGTGCGGGAGGAGGCGAGGTGCGACGCCTCGACGCCCAGTCCGCGCACCGCCGCCCACTTGGCCGGCGACGCGGTCGCGAACACCTCCGCGTCCAGGTGCCGGGCCAGCTGCACCGCCGCGATGCCCACGCCACCGGCGGCGGCGTGGATCAGCACCCGCTCGTCCCGCTGCAGGCCGGCCAGCTCCACCAGCGCGTACCACGCGGTCAGGAACACCAGCGGCGCGCCGGCCGCCTCCGCCATGGTCCAGCCGGACGGCACCGGGGCCAGCAGCCGCTGGTCCGTCACGGCCTCCGTGGTGAAGGCGCCCGTGAACAGGCCCATCACCGCGTCGCCCGGCCGCAGGCCGGTCACGCCGGGGCCGACCTCCAGCACGACGCCGGCGCCCTCCAGGCCCAGCCGGCCCGCGTCGCCGGGGTACATGCCGAGCACGTTCAGCACGTCGCGGAAGTTCACGCCCGCCGCGCGCAGCGCGACCCGCACCTGGCCGACCCCCAGCGGAGCCGCCTCGGCGGCGCCCAGCAGGGTGAGGTTCTCCAGCGTGCCGCGCTCGTGGAAGTCCAGGCTCCACACCCGCTCCGCCGGAACCGGCAGCCCCTCCGCGACGCGCGCCAGGCGCGGCGCCCGCACCTGGCCGGCCCGCACCGCGAACTGCGGCTCACCGGACGCCACACCCGCTCGCAGCCACTGCGCGACCTCGGCGGCGGACGCGTCGTCCACGTCGGCCAGCGTGATCCGGTCCGGGTTCTCGGCCTGCGCCACCCGGACGAGGCCCCAGACGGGCGCGGCCGCGACCTCCATGGCCGCCTCGGGCCCGGCGTCCACGGCGCGCTCGGTCACCACCACCAGCCGCGACCCCGACAGCGCGTCGGCCGCCAGCCACTCCTGCACCAGGCCCAGCACACCGACCGCGACGTCGCGCGCCGCGCCCGGGACGTCGTCGGCGTCCGCCGCGGGCACGGCGCGCGCCACCACGACCTCGGGAACGGTCCCGCCCGCCTCGACGGCCGCCAGCAGTGCCGCCAGGTCGGAGTACGGCTCGTCCCCGAGCACGGCCCACCGGCCGTCCGGCTGCTCCGAGCCCGTGACGGCGACGGGGACCCACTCCACCCCGAACACGTCGTCACGAGCCGGTGCCGCAGCGGCGGCGAAGGGCCGCAGGACCAGCGAGCCGACGGAAGCGATCAACGCGCCCGTGGCGTCCGCCAGGGTCAGGGAGAAGCCGTCACCGGTCCGCTCCGGGGTCACCCGCACCCGGGCCACGGCGGCGCCCGTGGCGTGCAGGTCGACGTTCCCCCACGAGAACGGGACCTCAAGCCGGTCCCGGCGCTCGCCCGTGCCCACGATCACGTGCAGGGCGGCGTCGAGCAGGGCCGGGTGCAGGCCGAAGTCGGCGGCGCTCACCCCGTCCGGAAGGGCGACCTCGGCGAACAGTTCCCCGCCGCGCTGCCACGCCGCACGGATCCCCTGGAACGCCGGGCCGTAGGCGAGGCCGCCGGCGGCCAGGGCCGGGTAGAACCCGTCCAGGTCGAGGGCCTCCGCGCCGGCCGGGGGCCACTGCGCCGACCCGCCGTCGGCGTCGCTGCCGGCCGTCGTTCCGGCCGGGGCCAGCGCGCCCGCCGCGTGACGGGTCCACTCCCCCTCGGGCGCGGCCTCCTCGGCCTGGGCGTAGACGGCCACCACGCGCCGGCCGGACTCGTCCGGCCCGTCCACGGTGACCTGCACCCGGACGCCGCCCTGAGGGGGGACGACGAGCGGCGACTCGATGACCAGTTCCTCGACCCGGCCGCAGCCGGCCTCGTCACCGGCCCGCACCGCCATCTCGACCAGCGCGGCTCCGGGCACCACCACTTGGCCGGCGACCACGTGGTCGGCCAGCCAGGGCTGCCGGGCCAGCGACAGCCGACCGGTCAGGACGAGGCCGCCCGTGGCCGGCAGCGTCACCGCCGCACCCAGCAGCGGGTGGCCGGGGGTCTCCAGGCCGAGGTCCTCGGCGCGGCTGCCCAGAGCGGGGGTCAGCCAGTAGCGCTGCCGCTGGAACGCGTAGGTGGGCAGGTCGATCCGCTGGGCGCCGGTGTTCGCGTAGAGCTTGTCCCAGCCGACCGGCACGCCGCGGACGAAGGCCTTGGCGAGGGCGGTGAGCAGGGCGCGCGGTTCGTCGCGGCCCCGGCGGAGCAGGGGGAGCCAGACCTCCTCGGTTCCCTCGCCTTCGGCGTCGGCGCGGGTCTGGGGGCCCATGCCGGACAGGATGCCGTCGGGGCCGATCTCGATGAACGTCCTGACGCCGGCGGTGCGGAGGGCGTTCGCGGCGTCGCAGAAGCGGACGGCCTCACGGACGTGCTTCACCCAGTACGACGGGTCGGTGACCTCGTCGCTCACCGGCTGTCCGGTGAGGGCGGAGACCATGGCCAGCCTGGGCGTGCGGTAGCTGACGGAGGCGACGACGCGGGCGAACTCCGCCAGCATCGGTTCCATCAGCGGCGAGTGGAAGGCATGGGAGACCTGGAGGCGCTTGGTGCGCGCCCCGGTCTGCGCCAACTCCTCTGCGGCGGCCAGCACTTCGTCCTCGACCCCGGACATCACCACGGCGTTGAGGCCGTTCACCGCGGCGATGCCGACGCCGGTGCGGCCCGCGATCGCTTCGAGGACCCGCTCCTCCGTCGCCTCCACGGCCACCATCGCGCCACCGGTAGGGAGTTGCTGCATCAAACGGCCGCGAGCGGCCACCACCGCGCAGGCGTCGTCCAGCGACCACACCCCGGCCACGTGCGCGGCCGCCAGCTCACCGATCGAGTGCCCGGCCACCACCTGCGGCGACACACCCCACGACTCCAGGAGCCGGAACAACGCGACTTCGATCGCGAACAGCGCCGGCTGCGCCCACCCCGTGTCATCGATCCGACCCTCACCCTCACCACGGATCACCGCGGCCAGGGAGCCGTCCAGGTGCTCGGCCAGACCGGCACACACCGCGTCGAAGGCCTCGGCGAACACCGGGAACGCCGCATACAGCCCCTGCCCCATCCCGATCCGCTGCGCACCCTGCCCGGTGAACACGAAACCGACCTTGCCGACACCACCCACGGCGCCGGACACCACCTCGGGCACCTCACGCCCCTCGGCCAAGGCCCTGAGCCCGGAGACCAGTTCGTCGCCGTTGGAGCCGAGCACCACCGCTCGGTGCTCCAGCGCCGCCCGCGACGTCGCCAGCGACCAACCCACATCGACGGCGTCCACGTCCGTCCGCTGGACGAAGCCCGCCAACCGCTCCGCCTGACCGGCGAGACCTTCCGCCGAGCGTCCCGACACCACCCACGGCACGACCGGGGGCACGACACCGCCGGCGGGCGCGACAACGGCGTCCCGGTCGGGCGCCTGCTCGATGATCACGTGCGCGTTGGTGCCGCTGATGCCGAACGAAGACACCCCCACGCGCCGCGGACGCTCCTCCGAGTGCGGCCACGGCACCGCCGACGTCGCCAGCCGCACCGCGCCCGCGTCCCAGTCCACGTGCGAGGACGGTTCCTCGGCGTGCAGCGTCCTCGGCAGCTGCTCGTGCTGCAGTGCCAGCACCATCTTGATGACGCCCGCGACGCCCGAGGACCACTGGGTGTGCCCGATGTTGGACTTCAGCGAGCCGAGCAGCAGCGGCCGGTCCTCCGGACGCCCCTGCCCGTAGGTCGCCAGCAGCGCCTGGGCCTCGATCGGGTCGCCCAGCTTGGTCCCCGTCCCGTGGCCCTCGACCACGTCCACGTCACCCGTGGCCAGACCCGCGCTGGCCAGCGCCGCCCGGATCACCCGCTGCTGCGACGGGCCGTTCGGCGCCGTGAGACCGTTCGACGCACCGTCCTGGTTGACCGCCGAACCGCGCAGGACCGCGAGCACCTTGTGCCCGAGCCGCCGCGCGTCCGACAGTCGCTCCAGTACGACGATGCCGGCGCCCTCGGCCATGCCCATGCCGTCGGCCTGCTCCGAGTACGCCTTGCAGCGGCCGTCCGCCGCCAGCCCCTGCTGCCGGCTGAACCAGGCGAGCCACGAGGTGGTGGCGTGCACGGTGACGCCGCCCGCCAGCGCCAGCGAGCATTCCCCCGACCGCAGGGCCTGGCCGGCCAGGTGCAGGGCGACCAGCGACGAGGAGCACGCGGTGTCGACCGTCAGGGCCGGCCCTTCGAGGCCGAGCGTGTAGGCCACCCGGCCCGAGATCACGCTGGGGGCGATGCCCGACTGCAGGTGGCCCTCGAGTTCCTCGGGCGCGTTGGCGCCGTAGCCGGAAGAGGACGCGCCCACGAAGACACCGGTGGACGAGCCTCGCAGCCGGCGCGGGTCGATGCCCGCCCGTTCGAAGGCCTCCCAGGAGAGTTCGAGGAGCAGCCGCTGCTGCGGGTCCATCGCCAGCGCCTCGCGCGGGCTGATCCCGAAGAAGGCGGCGTCGAACTCCCCCGCCCCGGTGATGAATCCGCCGCCGCGCGTGTAGAAGGTGCCGGCCCGCTCCGCGTCCAGGTCGAAGAGCTGGGAGAGGTCCCAGCCCCGGTCGGTGGGGAGGTCGCCGACGGCGTCACCGCCGGCGGCCAGCAGGTCCCAGAGCTGCTCCGGGGCGCTGACGTCACCGGGGAGGCGGCAGCTCATCGCCACGATCGCGATCGGCTCGTCGGCCCCTGCGGCCGTCCGGGCCGGGGCGGTGGGCTCGTCGGCGTGCCCCAGTGCTTCCGCCCGCAGGTGCTCGGACAGCGCCACGGGGGTCGGGTGGTCGAAGATCAGGGTGGTGGGCAGGCGCATGGCGACCGCGGCGCTCAGCCGGTTGCGCAGCTCGACGCCGGTCACCGAGTCGAACCCGAGCTCCTTGAAGGTGTGCGCGGGGTCGAGCGCCCGCGGGGAGGCGTGTCCGAGGACGGCCGCGGCGTGCGTCAGGACCAGGTCGAGCAGGACCTGCTCTTGCTCGGGCTCCGGTCGGCCCACGAGCTGCCGCAGGAGCCCGGTGGCACCGTCCGGCAGGGGTTCCCCGGCCGTGTCGTCGTCGGACTGCGGCAGCTCCATGACGTGCGACGACGCGCCGCTGTCGAGCCAGAAGCGCCGGTGCCGGAAGGCGTACGTCGGAAGGTCCACCGGCCGGCCGGCCGGGAGCACGGCGCTCCAGTCCACCGGCACGCCCCGCACGAACGCGCGGGCCAGACCCGTCACCACGCTCGTGACGCCCTCGTCGTTCCGCCGCTGGAGCGGGACGAAGACGGCGTCCTCGGTGCCGATGCCGGCCACCGTGTCGGGGCCGAGGGTGGACAGCGACCCGTCGGGGCCGACCTCGATGAACACCGTCACGCCCTGCTCGGCGAGCGCGGCGACGGCGTCGGCGAACCGCACCGCCCCGCGCGTCTGCGCGGGCCAGTAACCCGCCTCGCACTCGGTCACCAGCTCACCGGTCAGCGCACCCGCCCACATCAGCTGCGGACGGTCGTACTCCAACCCGGCGGCCACGGCGGCGAGTTCGTCGAGCACCGGATCCATCGCCGGCGAGTGGAAGGCGTGCGAGACCCGCAGCCGCCGCACCCGGCGACCCCGCTCCCGCCACAGCTCCACCACCGCGTCCACGGCCTCGACCTCACCCGAGATCACCACCGACTCCGGACCGTTGACCGCCGCGACCACCGCCCCCGGCAGCTCGGCCAGGGTCGCGACGACGTCCGCCTCGGGAGCGTTGATCGCCGCCATCGCGCCACCGCTCGGCAGCGCCTGCATCAGCCGCGCCCGCGCCGCCACCAGACGGGCCGCGTCCTCCAGGGAGAGCACCCCGGCCACGTACGCGGCCGCGACCTCACCCACCGAGTGACCCACCACCGCGTCCGGCGTCACACCCACGGCCTGAAGCACCGCCGCGACACCGACCTCGAAGGCGAACAACCCCGCCTGCGCGTACAACGTCTGGTCCGCCAGGGCCGCGTCGACACCCTCGGCACCGAGCACCACGTCCCGCACCGAGATCCCGAGCTCCAGCTCCAACAGCCCGCACACCCGGTCGAACACCTCGGCGAACACCGGGCTGCCCTCGTAGAGCCCCCGGCCCATCCCCACCCACTGCGAACCCTGACCCGCGAAGATCAGACCCACCCGGGCATCCGCACGGGCCACCCCCGACACCACGGCACCCGCCGGCACACCGTCGGCGATCTGCTCCAGCCCGGCCACCAGCTCCGCCCGGTCGGTGCCCACCACCACGGCCCGGTGCTCGAAGGTCGCCCGCGTCGTCGCCAACGACCGGGCCACGTCGGCCGGTTCGGGCTCCGGACGCGCCGCCGCCCACTCCCGCAGCCGGCCCGCCTGGGCCGCCAGCGCCTCCGCCGACCGGCCCGACACCACCCACGCACCGGCGCCCGGCAGCACCGGAGCCGTCTCCGGTGCCCGGGCGGCCTCGGCGCTCTCAGCGGCCGGCGCCTCCTCCAGGACGACGTGGACGTTGGTCCCGCTGATCCCGAACGCCGACACACCGGCCCGGCGCGGGTGCTCCCCGGCCGGCCACGGCACGGGCTCGGTCAGCAGCCGGACGGTGCCCGACGCCCAGTCGACGTGCGGCGACGGGTCGTCCGCGTGCAGCATCGCGGGCAGCTCGCCGTGCCGCAGCGCCAGCACCATCTTGATGACGCCCGCCACGCCGGCCGCGGCCTGGGTGTGCCCGATGTTCGACTTCACCGAGCCCAGCCACAGCGGCCGGCCCTCCGGCCGCTCCTGGCCGTACGTGGCGAGCAGTGCCCGCGCCTCGATCGGGTCGCCGACCCGGGTGCCTGTGCCGTGCGCCTCCACCGCGTCCACCTCGGCGGCCGAGAGGCGCGCGTTCGCCAGGGCGCGGCGGATGACCGCCTGCTGGGCCCGGCCGTTGGGGGCGGTCAGGCCGTCGCTGGTCCCGTCGGAGTTGATCGCCGAGCCGCGCAGCACGGCGAGCACGGGGTGGCCGTTGCGCATGGCGTCGGACAGGCGCTCCAGGACGAGCAGGCCGACGCCCTCCGACCACACCGTCCCGTCGGCGTCGGCCGAGAACGGCCGGCACACGCCGTCGGAGGAGAGCGCCCGGAGGCCGCTGAACGCGACGAAGTTCCCCGGGGTGGCCATGACGGACACGCCGCCGGCGAGCGCCAGCGAGCACTCGCCGGACCGCAGGGCCTGCACGGCGAGGTGGATGGCGACCAGGGAGCTGGAGGCGGAGGTGTCGACGGTGAGCGAGGGCCCGTGCAGTCCGAGCAGGTACGAGATCCGGCCGGACATCACGCTGGTCGTCGTGCCGGTGAGCAGGTAGCCCTTGACTCCCTCGGGCGCCTCCTGCAGCCGGGGGCCGTACTCCCTCGGCTCGGCGCCCACGAACACGCCGGTCCGGGTGCCCCGGATCGCGGACGGGGTGATGCCGGCGCGCTCCAGCGCCTCCCACGAGGTCTCCAGCAGCAGCCGCTGCTGCGGGTCCATCGCCAGCGCCTCGCGCGGCGGGATGCCGAAGAAGGCCGCGTCGAATCCGACGGCGTCGTCGAGGAAGCCGCCCCGGGTGAGGTAGGTCCTCCCGGCGCTCTCCGGGTCCGCGTCGTACAGGGATTCGAGGTTCCAGCCCCGGTCCGCGGGGAAGTCGGAGAGGGCGTCCCGCCGTTCGGCCAGCAGGCTCCACAGGTCCTCGGGCGAACGGACCCCGCCGGGGTAGCGGCAGCTCATGCCGACGATCGCCAACGGCTCCGCACCGGCTGCCGCGAATTCCGTCAGGGCCGGCCCATCAGTCTCGTTCACAAATCCCTCGGCATTCGGGAGGTCGGGAGTTCGATACCTGGTCGAAGGTCTTTCAGCCAAGGAGGAACAGCAACGCAAAAGGGCTGAACAGAAGGGCTGAAGAGAAGGGCTGTACAAGGAGAATGGAACAAAAGGCCCGCCGGAGCCCCGACGGTCAGGATATGAGCCGGCCCGCCCGGAGAACCACGTGTTCAACCGTGAAAGGCGCGCCGGTTGATCGGCGCGCCTTTCCGAACGGCCGGGGGGACCCCGGTGTCCCTCACCGTCAGGCGACGGCGTCCCGCACGGCCGCGACGGCGGCCAGTTCCGGCGAGGTGAGCCGCATCGTCGTCGGCCCCTCGCGACGGTCGGCGAGCAGGTGCAGGCGCTGGACGCCCTCGCCGCCGGGCTCGCCGAGGACGGCCAGGCAGGCGCACGGGTCGTTGGCGAAGCCCGCGAACCGGTAGGCGATGTCCATCATGCGGTTGCGCTCGGTCTGCTTGAAGTCGGCGACGAGGTGCACGCCGGCCTGGGCCGCCTGGTCGATCAGCCAGTTGAGGATGACCGCGCCGGCGCCGAAGGTCACCACGCGGCACGAGGTCGCGAGGAGCTTGAGGTGCCACAGCTCCCGGTGGCGCTCCAGGAGGAGCACGCCCACGGCGCCGTGCGGGCCGAACCGGTCGGTGAGGGTGACGGTGAGGACCTCGTGGTCCGGGTCGGCCAGCAGGGCGCGCAGCGCGGCGTCGGAGTAGTGGACGCCGGTCGCGTTCATCTGGCTGGTGCGCAGGGTCAGTTCCTCGACCCGGGAGATGTCGTCCTGGTCGGCCCGCTTGATCTCCATGACGAGGTCGAGGGTGCGCAGGAACTCCTCGTCGGGGCCGTTGAAGGTGCCCTTCTCGGCGTCCCGGCGGAAGCTGGCCTGGTACATCTCGCGGCGGCGCCGGGAGTCGACGGTGACGATCTCGGGGCTGAACTCGGGCAGTCCGGTCAGCTCGGCGGCCTGGTCGGCCCGGTAGCAGCGGATGTCGGGCGCGTGGTAGTTCACCTCGGCGCGCTCGTTGGGCATGTCGTCGATGAACGCGACGGCCTTCTCCGCGAAGTTGAGCCGCTCGGCGATCAGCTTGACCGCGTCGGACTTGCGCCCCCACCCGATCTGGGGGTGCACGAAGTACTCGGCGAGGCCGAGCTCTTCGAGGCGGTTCCAGGCGAGGTCGTGGTCGTTCTTGCTCGAGACCGAGTGCAGGACTCCCCTGGAGTCGAGCTCGACGATGGTTTCGCGGATTCCGGGGAACGGTTCGACGTTCGGGTCCTCCAGCAAAGTGCCGTCCCAGACGGTGTTGTCCAGGTCCCAGACCAGGCACTTCACGAGGGTTGGCTTCTCAGCCACGGGGTTCTCCTACCAGCTTCGGTCGGACTTCGGTCGGACTTCGGTCGGGCGGACGTCAGTCGGTGAGCGAGAGGGCGTGGTCGGCCAGGATCAACTGGCAGATCTCGTTGCTGCCTTCGATGAGCTCCATGAGCTTCGCGTCCCGGAACGCGCGGGCCACCACGTGCCCGTCCTCGGAGCCGGCCGACCCGAGGAGCTGGACCGCGGTGGCGGCGCTCCGGGCGGCGTGGCCCGCGCTGACGTGCTTGGCGAGGACCGCCATCAGGCCCATGTCCGGTGCGGCGGAGTCCCATTGCGCGCTGGCGTGTTCGCACGCGCGCAGCGAGACCTGCTCGGCGATGAGCAGCTCCGCGAGGTGCCCGCGGACGAGCTGGTGCTCGGCGAGCGCCACGCCGCCCTGGTGCCGGTGCTTCGCGTGCCGGGTGGCGGCGCTCAGGCAGGCCCGGAGGATGCCGGCGCAGCCCCAGGCGATCGACACGCGCCCGTAGGAGAGCGCGGTGGTGAACAGCATCGACAGGGGCTGCCCGCCGCCGCCCAGCACGTGGGTGGCCGGCAGCCGGACGTTGTCGAGGCGGATGTTGGCGTGGCCGGCGGCCCGGCAGCCCATGGGGTTGGGCACCAGCTCGATGTGCACGCCCGGGGCGTCCACGGGGACGATCGCGGCGGCGGCGCCCTCGCCGTCACCGTGCCGGCCGATGATCAGGACGAAGTCGGCGTAGCGGGTGCCGGTGACCCACTTCTTCTCGCCGTCGATGACGAACCCGTCCCCGTCGGCCTTGATGCGGGTCCGCATGGCCGCCAGGTCGCTGCCGGCGCCCGGCTCGCTGAAGCCGACGGCGGTGAGCTTCCCGCTGGTCAGCTCCGCGAGGAAGGTGCGCCGTTGGTCGCGGTCGCCGAAGCGCTGGATCGTCCAGGCGACGATGCCCTGCGAGGTCATGATGGACCGCAGGGAGCTGCACAGGCTCCCGACGTACGCGGTGAGTTCGCCGTTCTCCCGGCTGCTCAGCCCGAGACCGCCGTGGGACGCCGGGACCTGCGCGCACAGCAGGCCCTTGGCCCCCATGGTGCGCAGCAGGTCGGTGGGCAGTTCGCCCGCGACGTCCCAGGCGGCGGCCCGGGCGCCGACGAGCCCGCCGATGAAGGCGCGCTCGTCGGCGAGTCGGTCAGGCATCGCCGGCCGCTTCCGGGTCGCCCTTCAGGCGCAGCACGAGGCTGGTCATGCCGGCGACGGTGCGGAAGTTGTCGAGCTTGAGGTCGGCGCCGACGATGGCGATGTCGTACGCCTCCTCCAGGTGGACGACGAGCTGCATCGCGAACATGGAGGAGACCACACCGGACGCGAAGAGGTCCTGGTCCAGCTCGACGTCGGTCTTGATGCGCTCGGTGAGGAAGCCGAGGATCTCCTTCTGGAGAGTCTCGGCGGTCAGCGGGGTGTTGTCCGCGTGGACGGTCATGAGGCGACCTTTCCGTAGTCGTAGAAGCCCCGGCCGGTCTTCCGGCCGAGGTGGCCGTCCCGCACCTTTTCGAGCAGGAGGTCACAGGGGCGGCAGCTCTCGTCGCCCCGGCGCTCGTAGAGCACGTTCAGCGAGTCGACCAGGTTCTCCAGGCCGATGAGGTCGCCGGTGCGCAGCGGGCCGGTGGAGTGTCCGAGGCAGCCCTCCAGCAGGCCGTCGACGACCTCGACGGAGGCGACGCCCTCCTGGACGAGCATGGCCGCGGTGTTGATCAGCGGGTGCAGCAGGCGGTTGATCACGAAGCCGGCCGAGTCGTCGATGACGAGGGCCTCGCGGCCGAGGACGGCGAGCAGCTCGACGGCCTGCTCCAGGATCACGGGCTCGGTGCGCGGGCCGCGGATGACCTCGACCATCTTGATCATGTACGAGGGGTTCATGAAGTGCACGCCCACGAGGTCCTCGGGGCGCACGATCCAGTCGGCCATCTCGTCGATCGGGATGCACGAGGTGTTGGAGATCAGGGTCGTGCCGGGCTCGACGACGCGGGAGGCCGCGGAGAGGACCTCCTGCTTGACCTTGTCGACCTCGGTGACGGCCTCGATGACGGTGGTGGCGTCCGCGATGTCGTCGAGGGAGACGCTGGTGGTCAGCGTGCCCTGCGGGCGGTCCGCCGGCAGCACGCCCATGAGCTGGGCGTGCCGCAGCTTCTGCTTGATGGTCTGCCGTGCCGTCTCCAGCACGGTCTCGTCGACGTCGACCAGGACGACGGAGACGCCGTGGCCGAGGGCGAGCGCCGAGATGTTGGTGCCCATCACGCCGGCGCCGATGATGGCGAGGCGGTGCTCCTCAAAAGCGGTCATGGATTCTTCCCTGCGGTTTCGTGAGCCGGTTCCTGACGGCCGGCCCGGTCGTGGTGACGCGGGGTGCCGCCAGCCGCCCGTCAGGCGCGCAGTAGCGCGGCGAGGGCGGTGGGGGTCGGGTGCTTGAACACGTCGCCGAGCTCAAGGGACGTACCGGTGAGTTCTTCGATCTTCTGCGCCAGGACGGCCGCGAGCAGCGAGTGGCCGCCCGAGGCGAAGAAGTCCGTCTGCGGGGTCGCCTCGACGGTGAGCAACTCCCGCCAGATCCCGACGAGTTCGCGGACGAGCGGGTCGTCCGTCCGCTGCTCCTGCCGGTCGGTTCCTTGCTCGACCGCCTTCCGGGCGAGCGCCAGGAGCGCGTCCCGGTCGGGACGGCCGTCGGGTGTCCGGGGCAGGCCGGCCAGGCGGACGAGCCGCCCGGGGACGGCGGTGGCGAGGTCGTCGGCGCCGGCGGCGTCGACCGTCTCGGCGAAGGCGACGACGGTGTGCCCGCCGTCCGGCTGCGGCACGGCCAGGGCCGCGGCCGCGGTCACCCCGGGGCGGCCGAGCAGGACGGCCTCGACGTGGCCGAGGTCGACGGGGCCGTCGGCGGTGGTGATCCGGCGGTCGATCCGGCCGAGCCGTTCGATGGTTCCGTCGGGCCGCCGGCGGGCGAGTTCCCCGGTGCGGTGGTGGCGCCCGTACCGGGCGTCGGTCGGGAAGGCGGGGTCGTCCGGGTCGCTGAGGGCCAGGCTCGTTCCCGCGAGGAGGAGTTCGCCGCGGACGCCGGGGGGCAGCTCCCGCCCGTCGGGGGCGGCGACGAAGGCCCGGGTGTGGGCGACCGGCCGTTCCCCGGTCGGCCCGTCGGGGCCGTCCACCGGGCCGGACAGGGCCCAGCCGGTGGTCTCCGGGCTGCCGTGGCCGCGGTGCAGCCGGCAGCCGGCCGCGAGGAGCCGGCCCGCCGTCTCGGCGGACAGCTCGTCGCCCCGGGCCAGGACGGTCAGGCCGGGCTGCTGCTCGGCCAGGTCCGCCAGGATGCGGGCGGGGGTGCCCGGCGGGACCACGGCGACGGTCGCGTCGTGGCCGCCGGCGGCGTCCCGGAGCGCGGCGCCGTCGGTCCGGGCCGCGTCGGGGACGACCACGCAGTGGCCGCCCGCGCCGAGCGCCAGGAAGACGTCGAAGAGCGCGTCGAACGTGGCGGGCGCGGCGAGCGCCGGCACGCCGGTGCCGGGCCCGACGCCGAGTTCGGCCGCGAAGTGGCCGACCGCGGCCGCGAGGCCCGCGTGGCTCAGGACGGTGGCGACCGGCTGCCCGGCGTCCCCGCAGGTGTGGAGCACGCAGGCGGGACCGGCCGGTCCGCCGTTCGCGTCCGCCGCGGCGGGACCGGGCGCCGGGGCGCCGGCCAGCGGCAGGACGGGGGGCAGGTCGCCGTCGGCGGGCAGCCGGACGCCGGTCCCGGTGAGGACGGCCCGCACGCGGGAGCGCGCGAGCTGCCGGGTCAGCCAGGACGGGTCGTGCCCGGGGTCGAGTGGCAGGCAGACGGCGCCGGCCCGCCAGACGCCGAGGACGGCGGCGGCGGCCTCGCCGCGGGGTGCGGCCACCGCCACGGTGTCGCCCGCGCGGACGCCGGCCCCGGCCAGCAGCGAGCGGACGGCGGCCGCGGCCTCGTCCAGCTGCCGGTAGCTGACGGTGTGCTCGCCGTCGACCACGGCCGGGGCGTCGGGCGTCCGCTCCACCCAGGAGCGGAACGCCTCCGGCACCGTCGGGTACGCGGCCGGGGCCGCGGTCGCGTTGCCCCGCTCGACGGCCCGGCGGTCGGCGTCGCTCCAGCCCGCCGTCTCGCCGAGCGGCCGGTCCGGGTCCTGCGCGGCCGCGACCAGCAGGGCGTCGAACCGGTCCAGCATCGCCTCGACGTCGGCGCGGGCCAGCGTCTCGGAGTACCGGAACACGACCTCCGCGCGGGACGGCGAGCCGACCAGCTCCAGGTCGAACTTGCTGTGCGGGTTCTCGACCGTCACCACCCGGGCCGCCATGCCGTCGACCGACAGCTCGACGGCCGGTGCCTCGGGCAGGAAGTTGAACAGGTGCCGGAAGAGCTGCGTCTGCCAGGACGCGCCGATCCCGGGGAGCTCCCCGGTCAGCTCGTCGACCGGGGTGTCGGCGTGCGCCATCGCCCCGAGGAACGCGTCCCTGGCCCGGCGGGCGAGGGCCCGGAAGCCCTCGCCGAGGTCCACCCGGATCCGGATCGGCACGACGTTGACGTGGTAGCCGATGGCGCCGGTGTTCGCCCCGCGGACGTTGACCGGGGAGCCGACGACGAGGTCGGGCCCGGCGCCGTGCGAGGCGAGCAGCGCGGCGTACGCGGCCAGCATCACCGCGCCGAGCGGCGCCCTCACCGCGCGCTGCAGCCCCACCACGGCCTGCTGCGCCCCGGCGGAGAGCGCGCGGCCCGCGCTCGCGCCCGCCAGCTCCGGCTGCCGGCCGCGCGGGGTGCCGCACCACAGGTCGAGGCCGTCCGGCCGGAAGCCCTCCAGGGTCTCCCGCCAGTAGGCCAGGTCGGCGGGCCGCGGCTCCGGCTCGGCGAGGGCCGGGGCCGGCGCGGTCGCCTGCGCCGGCACCGGCCGCCCCGCCGCGATCGCGTCGTAGACCGGGATGAACGCCTGGAGGAAGAGGGCGACGGAGACCATGTCGAACACCAGGTGGTGCACCGCCACGCAGAGCACGTCGCCGTCCGGGTGGGCGGCGAGCCCGACCCTGACCAGGGGCCGCCCGTCGAGCGCGAAGGGGCGGTCGGTGAACGCCGTCAGGTCCCCCTCCAGCGAGCCGCCCGACAGCGCGAGCGGCTCGATCTCCACGGCGAACCCGTCCGCGGGGACGACCTCCTTCACCAGGTCCGCCCCGGTCGTGCGGTAGACGGTCCGCAGCACCTCGAACCGGCCGGCCACGATGGCCAGGGCCGCCCTCAGCGCGTCCGGCCGGAGCCGGCCACTCACCTGGAGGCCGAGCCCCAGGTTGTTGACCCCGGTCCCCGGGACCAGCTGCTCCAGCAGCCAGAGGGCCTTCTCTTTGCTCGAGGTCTTCATCTCACTCAGAATTCGGCGCTGTCGAGCAGGGCCCGGACCGTGGAGTCGTCGCGCAGGAGGTCGACGTGGCCGATCTCCAGCTCGATCCGCCGGCCGAGCGCCTTGGCCGCGTTGACCACGGTCGCCGCGCCGCTCCGCTCCAGTTCGGCGTAGTCGGACGAGGTGATGGAGAGCGACTCGCCCCACGCCCGGCTCGGGTCGATCTGGGAGGCGGCGGAGAGCCACGTCATGTACGACTCGAAGAGCAGGACGACCTCGTCCCGGCGGGCCTCGGCGAGACCGATCCGCTGGAACGCGATGGAGGCCATCTCGCGGTAGAGGTCCACGATCTCGACGGCGGCGTCGATCAGGCCGATCGACGGGGTGCCGACGATTTCGGCGGCCCGCTTCCGGGCGTGCTCGGCCTCCTCCGCGGAGAAGACCGGGCCGGCCAGCCCGATCATCTTGTGGATCTCCGACTCGAGCAGCTGCAGGTCGGTGACCTGGGCGTCGAAGAGGATCACCTTGGGCGCCTTGCCCTGCTTCTCCGCCAGGCGCTCCGCGATCTCCCCCGCGTAGACGCCGCCGACGCAGTAGCCGAGCACGGCCACCACCTCGTACTTCTCCCACTCGCCGTCCCGCAGCCAGAAGTCGGTGTAGAAGTCGCCGGCCGGCCGGTCGGCCAGCCGGACCGGCGGGGGCGTGGTCTGCAGGATGCCGTGGCCGGACCAGGCCGAGCCCATCTTCTCGGCGAGGTCCTCGAACCCGGCCTCACGACGTCCGGCCGCCGGGAAATCGATTCCGAGAATCAGGGAGTTCGACGTGGGGGCGGTTATGACGCTCCAGGCGTTCTCGTTCGGCACTTTCTCATCCCATCTTCGGAGTCGGATGGCTGGTTTTCCTGCGGTGCGGCCCGCGGAACTGATCTTCGAAAAACCGGTCGGCCGCCGGTGCGGTCCCGGATTGCCGGATTCTCATTGGTCCCCGGCACTTTCCCGGAGCGTCGCCGTCAGCTCGCCGAGCAGGAACTTCGCGATCGCTTCCGGCATGTAGAGGTCATAGACGAAGCCCTCCGGCAGTTTAAGGCCGGTCAGCTCGGTGACGCTTTCCCGCAGTTGAACAGCCGTCATGGAATTCATGCCCATCTCGAAGACGTCGCCGTTCGGGCGGACGGGGTCGACCGACGCGTAGCCGAGAATCGCGGCGATCTCCTGGCGCAGCAGGTCGAGCATCAGCTCCTGCTGCTCGGGCCGGGAGAGGCCGGCCAGCTGCCGCACCCAGGCGAGGTGCCCGGGACCGGTCTGCGCCCCGTCGTCGCCGGCCTGCGGGCCGGTGGGCGGCGCGAGTTCGCGCTCCCGCCGGCGCCAGCTCGCGAGCTGCGCCAGCACCGTGCCCAGCGGCGTGTCCTCCCGCAACGGCCCGTCCAGGCCCAGGACTTCGGCCAGCGCGGCCATGTCCTTGTCCTCCAGCGCGGCCCAGAACCGCTGCTCGCCCGGTGAGGCCGAACCGGCCGCGGCCGGTTCGGAGCCGGGCCTGCGGGCCGGCGGCTGCGGCCAGTAGTGCTCGCGCTGGAAGGCGTAGGTGGGCAGCTCGACGCGGCTCCCGCCGCCCAGGACCGCGGCCCAGTCCACGGTGATCCCGTGGACGTGGAGGGCGGCCAGGCCGGCCGTGAACGACCGCAGTCCCCCCTCCCCGTGCCGCAGCGTCCCGGTGACGGCGGCCTCGGTCCGCAGGCCCTTGTCGTCCAGGGCCCGGGTGACGGCCGTGGTGAGCACCGGGTCGGGGCTGACCTCGACGAACGCGCTGTACCCGGCCCCGGTCAGGGCGTCCACCAACTCCCCGACCGGCACGGTGTCCTGCGGGCTCCCCCACCAGTGGGCGGCGCCCAGGTCCGCGCCCTCGACCCAGGCCATGGCCCGGGTGGAGAACACCGGCACCGTCCCCGCCCGCGGGCGGACGGCGGCGAGCTCGGGCCCGTCCGGGTCCACCCCGGCCGGCGAACCGCCGGCCAGCACCGCGATCCTGGCCGCGTCCGCCAGCGACAGCACGCCGGCCACCTGCGCGGCCGCGAGCTCGCCCACGGCGTGCCCCGCGACGGCGGCCGGGTGCACGCCCGCCGAGCGCCACAGCGCGGCCAACGACACCATCACCGCCCACAGCACCGGCCGGCGGACGTCGGGGCGGTCGAGCGCCGGCCCGGCCGGGCCCTCGCGCAGCACCTCGGTCACCTTCCAGTCCACGTAGGGGGCCAGGGCCTCCTCGCAGGCGGCGATCCGGGCCGCGAACACCGGTGCCTCATCCAGCAGTGCGGCGGCGGAACCGAGCCACCCGGAGTCGCCGCCGGGGAAGAGGAACACCGGCTTGCGGCCCGCGGCCGCGGTGCCGGTCAGGACGTCCCTGGTCGGCACGCCGGCCGCGACCACGGCGAGGCCCGCGAGCAGGCCGTCCCGGTCCTCGCCCAGCACGACCGCCCGGCGGTCGAAGAGCGTGCGCGTCGTGGCCAGCGCGAACCCGACGTCCACCGGGTCCACCTCCGGTCGGTCGAGCAGGAACGCACGCAGCCGCCCGGCCTGGGCCCGGAGCGCCTCCGGGGTCCGCCCGGACAGCACCCACGGCACCACCGCCGGCGGGGCCGACGGCGCCGCGGGAACGACCGTGCCGACCGGCACCGGGGCCTCCTCGACGATGACGTGCGCGTTGGTGCCGCTGATCCCGAACGAGGACACGCCCGCCCGGCGCGGCCGCCCGTCGGCCTGCCACGGCACCGGCTCGGTCAGCAGCCGCACCCGGCCCTCCGACCAGTCGACGTGCGGCGTGGGCTCGTCCACGTGCAGCGTCGCGGGCAGCCGGCCGTGCTGGAGGGCGAGGACCATCTTGATCACACCGGCGACACCGGCCGCGGCCTGGGTGTGCCCGATGTTGGACTTCACCGAGCCCAGCCAGAGCGGCCGGTCCTCCGGCCGGTCCTGCCCGTACGTCGCCAGGATCGCCTGGGCCTCGATCGGGTCGCCCAGCCTGGTGCCCGTGCCGTGCGCCTCCACCGCGTCGACCTCGTCCGCGCGCAGGCCGGCGTTGGCCAGCGCGGCCCGGATCACCCGCTGCTGCGAGGGCCCGTTGGGGGCGGTCAGCCCGTTGGACGCGCCGTCCTGGTTGGTCGCGCTGCCCCGCAGCACGGCGAGCACCCGGTGCCCGTTGCGCTGCGCGTCGGACAGCCGCTCGACCACGAGCACGCCCGCGCCCTCGGCGAAGCCGGTGCCGTCCGCCGCGGCGGCGAACGCCTTGCAGCGGCCGTCCGGGGCCAGCCCGCGCTGCCGGGAGAACTCGACGAACGTCCCCGGCGTGGCCATGATCGTCACGCCTCCGGCCAGCGCCATCGAGCACTCGCCGGATCGCAGCGCCTGCGCGGCCAGGTGCAGTGCCACCAGCGCCGACGAGCACGCCGTGTCGACCGTCACCGCCGGCCCCTCCAGGCCGAAGGTGTAGGCCAGCCGGCCGGACAGGATGCTGGTCGCGATCCCGGTCATCAGGTGGCCCTCGGCCTCGGCCCCGCCGTGCGCCAGCACGCTCATCTCGTACCCGGACGTGTACCCGCCCACGAACGTGCCGGTCTGGCTGCCGCGCAGGGACGCGGGGTCGATCCCGGCCCGCTCGAAGGCCTCCCAGGACAGTTCGAGCAGCAGCCGCTGCTGCGGGTCCATCGCCAGCGCCTCACGCGGGCTGATCTCGAAGAACCCGGCGTCGAACGTGCTCGCGTCCTGCACGAACCCGCCCGCCTGGGTGTACGAGGTGCCGGTGTGCGCGGCGTCCGGGTCGTACAGGGCCTCCAGGTCCCAGCCGCGGTCGGCGGGGAACGGCGAGATGGCGTCCTGCCCGTCGGCGATCATGCGCCAGAGGTCCTCGGGGCCGGTCACCCCGCCCGGGAACCGGCAGCTCATGCCGACGATCGCGATCGGCTCGTCGTGGGCCGCCGCGCCGACCGGCACCGGGGCCGCGGGCGCCGTGGCCGGCCCGCCGCCGAGCCGTCCGCGCAGGTGTCCCGCGAGGACGGCCGGGCTCGGGTAGTCGAAGACGAGCGTGGCCGGCAGCCGCAGTCCGGTCGCCGTGGTGAGCCGGTTGCGCAGCTGGACGGCGGTGAGCGAGTCGAAGCCCAGGTCGGTGAAGGCCCGGCCCGGCTCGACGGCGTCGGCGGAGGCGTGACCCAGGACGGCGGCGACGTGCCCGCGCACCAGGTCCAGCAGCAGCTGGTCGCCGTCCGCGGCGGGCAGCGAGGCGAGCTGCTGCCGCAGCGAGTCCGCGCCCGCCCCGCCGGAGGCGGCGCTGCGCCGGGCCGGACGGCCGGCCAGCGCCCGCCACAGCGGCGGGACCTCGCCGGTGCGGGCCGCCTGGGACCGCAGTCCGGCCAGGTCCAGCCGGGCCGGCACCAGGACCGCTTCGTCCCGGGTGAGGGCGAGGTCCATCAGGGCCAGACCCTCGGCCGCGCTCAGCGCGCTGGTCCCGCTCCGGGTCATCCGGGACCGCTCCGAGTCGGTCAGCTGCCCGGTGAGGCCGCTGACGTTCGCCCACAGGCCCCAGCCGAGGGACGTGCCGGGCAGTCCGGCCGCCCGGCGGTCGGCCGCCAGCGCGTC
>NZ_JBHXTG010000066.1:0-51549 GCF_042677465.1 Kitasatospora sp. NPDC127111 | reverse complement strand
GGCCGCAGGGCGTCGGGCACCCGGGCGGGCACGTCGGCGGGCCGGGCGGGCCGGGCGTCCAGGCGGGCGGGCACCAGGGGGTGCCCGTCGGTGGCCGGGCCGGCGGGCCGCAGGGCGCCCACCCGGGCGCCCACCCGGGCGTCCACCCCGGTGCCCGGCCCGGCGCCCGGGGAGCGGCGCAGCGTCGGCCGCAGGGCCACTCCGGGCAGGCGGCGACCACACCGATGCCGCGGGCCGAGTCGGCGCAGGCCACCCGGCCGATGCGCGAGCGTCCGCACACCCCGCCGCCCGGGCGGGCCGGCGGGCCGGGCGGGTCGGCGGGGCCGCGCGAGCGGGAGCCGCAGCGGACGGACCGGCCGCGCGGGGAACGGCCGGGCGGCGACCGGCCGCGCGGGCGGGGCCGGGACCGGCAGCACACGCCGGTCCCCGGTGGCCGTCCCGGCACCGCGCGGCAGCGGCTGCTGCGGCAGCGGCTCATCGTCTTCGTCACGGTCACGCTCGGTGTGGCGCTGGCCATCGCCGCGGCGCAGGGCTGCGAGAACCGCAGCGACCAGGGGCGTGGCCCGGCCGGCAGCGGGACGGCGGTCACCGCGGCGTCCGCACCGGCCGACCAGCCGGGTGCCGGCGGCGGGCAGTCGGTGGACGGGGCCGCCCCGTCGCCCGCGCCGCAGTCGCCGACGCCGCTGGCAGCGGCGGCCCGCGGCGGCGTCCCGGCCGGTGAGGCGTTGGCGCCCGCGCAGGGGCCCGGGCCCACCGTCGACTGGCCGAACCGCAGCTACCCCGATCCGGCCGGCGGCCCGGCCATCGCGCTGCGGGACGGCCGCGCGGCCGGGCCGGGGCCGCAGGTCGCGCTGAGCGCCGTACTGCCGGCCCGCTTCAAGGGCGCGCCTGCCGCGCTGGTGGTGCTGCGGCGGGCCGAGGGCTCGGTGCCGGCCGACCTGGTCCAGCTGTTCGGCTTCAACGGGGACGCGCCCGTGCCGCTGACGTCGCGCTCCTCGGCCGCGGATCCGCTGGCCACGGCGACCTGGCGGCTCGACAACGGCGCGCTCGTCCGGGAGGAGCGCAGCGCCCAGACCGGGGCCACCACCTCCACCCGCTACACGGTCCGGTCAGACGGCACCCTGGAGGAGTCCTGGCCCGGCGCCCCCACCCTCACGGTCACCCCGCCCCCCGCCGCAGCCCCCGCACCCCCGACCGCCCCCACCAGCTGACAGCGGGCGGCCCCCGAGAGGCGACTGCACGCCGGCGCCGCACGGAAAGTCGGCCGACCCGACTTCCAGCGCAAGCCCGCGGCCGCCTCGCTGGCGGCAAGGCCAGGGGGCCGCGACGACGTAGAAGGCCACGGCCGCCACAGAGCGACGCTGGCAGATTGCCGCCAAGGTGAAGCCACCACGGCAGACCCCCGCACCAGAAGTCGGCCGACCCGACTCCCCACTCCCCCGGCCAGGGCCCGGACGGAAAGTCGGCGGAACCGACTTCCAGCGCAACCGAGCGGAGGCTACTGAGGGCGAGCTCAGGGTGGGGCGGCGACGACGTAGGAGGCCACGGCCGTGGCGCGCCGACGCCGGTGGAACGCCCGCCAAGGTGAAGCCACCGCAGCAGGCCCGCGCACAGAAAGTCGGCCGATCCGACTTCCAATCCTCGGCCAGGGCCCAGGCGGAAGGTCGGCGGGGTGGGGTCAGAGGGCGGCGACGGCGTGGGAGGCTGCGGCTGCGCCAGGCCGACGCCGGCAGACCGCCCGCCAAGGCAAGGCCACCACGGCAAGCTCCCGCACAGGAAATCGGCCGACCCGACCTCCCACTCCCCCGCCACACACCCCCCACGCCCGCACGAAAAGTCGGCGGAACCGACTTCCAGCGCAAGCCCGCAGCCGCCCCGCTGGAGGCGAGCTCAGGGGCGGCGGCGACAACGTAGAAGGCCACGGCCGCCACAGAGCGACGCTGGCAGATTGCCCAAGGTGAGCCACCATGGCAAGCTCCCCGCACAAGAAGTCGGCCGACCCGACTTCCCACTCCCCACCCGGCCCCGCACGGAAAATCGGCCGAGCCGAGCGGCCTCGCTAACGGGTGGGGTCAAGGGGCGGCAGGGACGTAGGAGGCTGCGGCTGCGGCAGGCCGACGCTGGCGTAACGCCCGCCGAGATGAAGACACGCAGCAGGGGCCCGCACGGGGTCGGGCGGTCCGACTTCCCGCTCCCCCACCCGGCCGGGGCCCGCACTGAAAGTCGGCCGAGCCGACTTCCTACGCAAGCGGGCGGCGGCCGCTGTGGGCGTGGTCAAGTGGGGCGACGACGACGTAGGAAGCCACGACGGCGGAACGCCCGCCAAGGTGAAGCCACCGCAGCACGCCCGCGCACAGGAAGTCGGCCGATCCGACTTCCCACTCCCCCGGCCAGGGCCCGGACGGAAAGTCGGCGGAGCCGACTTCCAGCGCAAGCCCGCATCCGCCCGCTGGAGGCCAGCTCAGGGGGCGGCGGCGACAACGTAGAAAACACGACTGCGCCGGGCCGACGCTGGCGAAACGCCCGCCAAGGTGAAGTCACCGCGGCACGCCGGAAAGTCGGCGGGGGTGGGGTCAAGGGACGGTGACGGCGTGGGAGGCTGCGGGTGCACCGGGCCGGTGCTGGCGGCACGCCCGCCAAGGTGAAGCCACCACGACAAGCTCCCCGCACAGGAAGTCGGCCGACCCGACTTCCCACTCGCCCACCCGGCCGGGGCCCGCACGGAAAGTCGGCGGAGCCGACTTCCTGCGCAAGCGGGCGGCGGGCTCGCTGCGGGGTGGGGTCAAGGGGGCGGCGATGGCGGGGGGAGGCTGCGGCTGCGCCGGGCCGGTGCTGGCGGCACGCCCGCCGAAGTGAAGACACCGCAGCAGGGACCCGCACGGAAAGTCGGCCGAGCCGACTTCCTGCGCAAGCGGGCGCGGCCTCGCTGCGGGGTGGGGTCAAGGGGGCGGCGACGGCGTAGGAGGCCGAGGTCCGCGTGGCGGCGTGGGCGGGAGGTAAGCCAGGGTGAGGCCGACGCGGCAGGCCCCCCGCACGGGGAAGCGGGCGGCGGCCTTGGTGGGGGTGGGGTCAGGGGGCGGTGACGGCGTAGAAGGCCACGGCTGCGGCGGCGCCGACGTTGAGGGAGTCGATGCCGTGGGCCATGGGGATGCGGACGGGGTGGTCGGCGGCGGCGATGGCGTGGCGGGTGAGGCCGTCGCCTTCGGCGCCGAGCATCAGGGCGGCCTTGGGGAGGCGGTTCGGGGCCAGGGTGCCGAGGTCGACGGCGGTGTCCGCCGGGGTCAGGGCGAGCAGGCTGAAGCCGGCCGCCCGGACCGTGTCGAGGGCGGCCGGCCAGGGGTCGAGCCGGGCGTACGGGACGGCGAACACGGCCCCCATCGAGACCTTGACCGCGCGCCGGTACAGCGGATCGGCGCAGTCGGGCGAGAGCAGCACCGCGTCCATGCCGAGGGCGGCGGCGCTGCGGAAGATCGCGCCCAGGTTGGTGTGGTCGACCAGGCCCTCCAGCACGGCCACCCGGCGGGCGCCGGCCAGGACCGCGGCGGCGTCCGGCAGGGGCTTGCGTTCCATCGACGCGAGGGCGCCGCGGTGGACGTGGTACCCGGTGACGGCCTCGGCGAGAGCGGGTTCGACGACGTGGACGGGCGCCTCGGCCTCGGCGATCACGTCCGCCATCACGTCCAGCCACTTGGGGGTCAGCAGCATCGACCGCATCCGGTAGCCGGCGGCGAGGGCGCGGCGGATGACCTTCTCCCCCTCGGCGATGAACAGGCCCTCGGCGGGTTCGCGGCGGCGGCGCAGTTCGACGTCGGTCAGGCCGGTGTAGTCGGCGAGGCGCGGGTCGGCGGGGTCGGTGA
Source organism: Kitasatospora sp. NPDC127111 (assembly GCF_042677465.1). NCBI lineage: Bacteria > Bacillati > Actinomycetota > Actinomycetes > Kitasatosporales > Streptomycetaceae > Kitasatospora > Kitasatospora sp. NPDC127111. Next base: position 47,692 of record NZ_JBHXTG010000066.1, on the reverse strand, counting down.
TGGTGCGGGGTTCGGACACCCTGCGATCTTGCCAAGTCGGGGTGGGGAAGGCCAAACGGCGGAGCGGTGGGGTGTGGTTGGCCTTGGCCCGTCGGCACGCAGAGTGCAAATATGACGTATGGCCCGTTTTTCGGGCCGATCATGGGCTCCGTCGGCTTCTGGTGCTTCTGGCTCCACCACCGCTTCCCGTGCCACAGGCACCGCCGACTCCTCCGGTGGGCGCCCACACGGTCGGCACCAGCAGCCACGAACAGCTCGGCCGAGGCCGGTGAAGCGCCGGTCCGTCGCCGGGCAGGTCTTCGCGTTGCAAGTCCTGGTGGTGCTGCTGCTGGTGGCGGCCGCCGTGGTCGCGCTGGTGGTGCAGTCCCGCAACGACGCCCGGCAGGAGGCGACCAACCGGTCGGTGGCGGTCGCGCAGACCTTCGCCAACTCGCCCGGCATCGTGGAGGCGCTGCGCTCCCCCGACCCGACCGCGATCCTCCAGCCCCACGCGCAGGCGGCGCGGGTCAACGCGGGCGTGGACTTCGTCGTCGTGCTCAGTACCGACGGCATCCGCTACACCCACCCCAACCCGGCCCGGATCGGCCAGAAGTTCGTCGGCAACTACGAGCCCGCCGTGCAGGGCCAGGTGGTCACCGAGCAGGTCAACGGCACGATCGGGCCGCTGGTCCAGGCGATCGTGCCGGTGCGCGCGCCGGACGGCCAGGTGGTCGGGGAGGTGTCGTCGGGCATCACGATCGCCAACGTGAGCAGCGCCAGCGAGCGGCAGCTGCCGGTCGTGCTGGGCGCGGCCGCGGTGGCGCTGGGGCTGGCGACCTGCGGCACGGCGCTGATCAGCCGGCGGCTGCGGCGGCAGACCCACGGGCTCGGCCCGGCCGAGATGACGCGGATGTACGAGCACCACGCGGCGGTGCTGCACGCGGTGCGCGAGGGCGTGCTGATCGTCGCGGGCGACGGGCGGCTGCTGCTGTGCAACGACGAGGCGCGCCGCCTGCTGGACCTGCCGGCCGATGCCGAGGGCCGTCCGGTGACGGAGCTGGGCCTGGACCCGGCTCCCGAGGAGCTGCTGACCGCCAACCGGCCGGTCACCGACGAGGTGGTGCTGGCCGGTGAGCGGCTGCTGGCGGTGAACGTCCGGCTGACCGACCGGGACGGCGGCCCGCCGGGCTGCGTCGCCACGCTGCGTGACTCCACCGAGCTGCTGGCGCTCTCCGGCCGGGCCGAGGTGGCGCAGCGGCGGCTGCGGCTGCTGTACGACGCGGGCGTGACGGTGGGCAGCACGCTGGACGTGACGCGGACGGCCGAGGAGCTGGCGCAGGTGACGGTGCCGCGGTTCGCCGACTTCGTCACGGTCGACCTCGCCGAGCAGGTGCTGGAGGGCGAGGAGCCACCGCCGGGGCTGGCGATCGGGCGGATGCGCCGGGCGGCGTTCAAGGGCGTCCGGGGCGACTCGCCGTTCTACCCGGTGGGCACGGTGCTGGAGGTCAGGCCGTCGACGCCGCTCGCCGGGGCGCTGGACAGCGGGCAGCCGGCGCTGGAGCCCAGGTTGGCGGAGACGCACGCGTGGCGCGAGCAGGACCCGGACGGCGCGGCCCACGCGTTGGAGTACGGGGTGCACTCGCTGGTCCGGGTGCCGTTGCGGGCGCGCGGGGTGCTGCTGGGGGTGGCCCGGTTCTGGCGGGCGGACCGGGCGGAGCCGTTCGAGGAGGACGACCTGGCGCTGGCCGAGGAGCTGGTGTCGCACGCCGCCGTGTGCATCGACAACGCGCGCCGGTACACCCGGGAGCACGCGATGGCGGTGACGCTGCAGCACAGCCTGCTGCCGCGCAGCCTGCCGGAGCAGAACGCGCTGGACGTGGCGCACCGGTACCTGCCCGCACAGGCGGGGGTGGGCGGGGACTGGTTCGACGTGATCCCGCTGCCGGGCGCCCGGGTGGCGCTGGTGGTCGGCGACGTGGTGGGGCACGGCCTGCACGCGGCGGCGACGATGGGGCGGCTGCGGACGGCGATCCACAACTTCTCGACGCTCGACCTGCCGCCGGACGAGCTGCTGGGGCACCTGGACGACCTGGTGAACCGGATAGACCAGGAGGAGTCGGCGACCGGCGGTGCGGCCGCGGTGACCGGGGCGACCTGCCTGTACGCGATCTACGACCCGGTGTCGCGGCGCTGCACGCTGGCGAGTGCCGGGCACCCGCCGCCGGCGCTGGTCGGTCCGGACGGCCGGGTGGTGTTCCCGGAGCTGCCGACCGGGCCTCCGCTGGGGCTGGCGGTGCTGCCGTTCGAGACGGCGGAGCTGGAGGTGGCGGAGGACAGCCGGCTGGTGCTGTACACGGACGGGCTGGTGGAGGACCGCGAGCGGGACATCGACGAGGGGCTGGAGCTGCTGCGGGCGGCGCTGACCGGGCCGCCGCGGACGCCGGAGCAGACCTGCGCGGACGTGCTGGGCGCGATGCTGCCGGCGCATCCGCAGGACGACATCGCGCTGCTGGTCGCGCGGACCCGGGTGCTGGCGCCGGACCAGGTGGCGGAGTGGGACGTGCCGTCCGACCCGGCGGCGGTGAGCGTGGTGCGGGCGGCGGTGGCCGAGCGGCTGGCGCAGTGGGGGTTGGACGAGGCGGCGTTCGTGACCGAGCTGATCCTGAGCGAGCTGGTGACCAACGCGATCCGGTACGGGTCGGGGCCGATCCGGGTGCGGCTGCTCCGGGACCGGGCGCTGATCTGCGAGGTGTCGGACGCGAGCAGCACCTCGCCGCACCTGAAGTACGCGGCGACCACGGACGAGGGCGGGCGCGGGCTGTTCCTGGTCGCCCAGTTCGCGGACCGCTGGGGGACGCGGTACACGGCCACCGGGAAGGTGATCTGGACCGAGCAGCCGCTGGAGTAGCCGGAGCCGCGGGAGGCGCTGGAGCAGGAAGTCGGCCGGGCCGACTTCCTGCTCCAGCGCACTGGGCGAAGTCGCACGTCGCACCGTGCGGGACGGGCCCAGGGGACGGGCTCGGGGGACTGGCCCAGGGACGCGCTCAGGGGACGCGCCCAGGAGGCTGCGGCCGCCCTCAAGGGGCTGCCGGCGCCGGCCCGGCGGGTCAGTGCTGGAAGGCGGCGGCCAGGACGTTGACGACGTCGCCGATGACGATCACGGCCGGGGGCTTGATCTGCTCGGCCTCGACGGTGGCGGCGACGGTGGCGAGGGTGGCGTCCACGCGGCGCTGGGCAGCGGTGGTGCCCTCCTGGACGACGGCCACCGGGGTGTCGGCCGGGCGGCCGCACTCGACCAGCTTGGCCGCGATCGCGCCGATCTTGTCGACGGCCATCAGCAGCACCAGGGTGCCGCTCATCCGCGCGACGGCCTCCCAGTTGGTCAGCGAACGCTCGTCGTCCGGGCCGACGTGGCCGGAGATCACGGTGAACTCGTGCGTCATCCCCCGGTGGGTGACCGGCACGCCGACCGCGGCCGGCACGCTGATCGAGCTGGAGATGCCCGGGACCACGGTGACCGGCAGCCCGGCCTCGGCACAGGCCAGCAGCTCCTCGCCGCCGCGTCCGAACACGTACGGGTCGCCGCCCTTGAGCCGGACCACGAACCTGCCGGCCTTGGCGTGCTCGATCAGGGTGCGGTTGATCGCCTCCTGGGCCATGAACCGGCCGTACGGGATCTTCGAGGCGTCGATCACCTCGACGTGCTCCGGCAGCTCGGCGAGCAGCTCGCGCGGGGCCAGGCGGTCGGCGACCACCACGTCCGCGTCGGCCAGCAGCCGGCGGCCGCGGACGGTGATCAGGTCCGGGTCGCCCGGGCCGCCGCCGACCAGGGCGACGCCGGCGCCGTGCGCGCGGTACTGGCGGGCGGCCAGCGAGCCGTCCCGCAGGCCGTCCACGATGGAGTCGCGCAGCGCGGCGGAGTGCCGCGGGTCGCCGGTGAGGACGGCGACGGTGGCGCCCGCGTCGCGGCCGCTGGCGGGCGTCCAGGCGGTGGCCGCGGCCGCGTCGTCGCTGCGGGAGCAGAACACCCGCTCGCGCTCGGCCTCGGCGCTGACCGCCGCGTTGACCTCCGGGTCGTCGGTGGCGACCAGGGCGTACCAGGTGTCCGCGAGGTCGCCGTCCTGGTAGCGGCGCTCGTGCCAGGTCAGCTCGCCGGCGTCGGCCATGGCCTGGACGGCGGGCGTGGTGGTCGGCGATATCAGGTGCAGGTCGGCACCGGTGGCGATGAGGGCGGGCAGCCGGCGCTGGGCGACGTGGCCGCCGCCGACCACGACGACGCGGCGGCCGGCGAGCAACAGGCCGACCGGGTAGGGCGTGCGGCCCTCGGTACCGGGGTGCGGGTTGGGCGCGGTCATGGGCGGTGCTCCTGATCGGGGGTGAGGGTGGTGGGGGTACGGCACCGCTCCGCGTACCGGCGCGCCCTCGGGCCGGTACACGGAGCGGTGCGGGCAGGCGTCAGGCCTTCTCGGTGACCCCGGCGGAGTCGAACGTGGCTACATCGTGCATCGCCCGGGCCGCACTCTGCACCAGCGGCAGGGCCAGCAGGGCACCGGTGCCCTCGCCGAGCCGCAGGTCGAGGTCGATCAGCGGGCGCAGGCCGAGCTTGGCCAGCGCGGCCTGGTGGCCGGGCTCGGCGGAGCGGTGGCCGGCGATGCAGGCGGCGAGCACCTCGGGGGCGATCGCCTTGGCGGCCAGCGCGGCCGAGCCGGCGATCACGCCGTCCAGGATGACCGGGGTGCGCAGCGAGGCGGCGCCGAGCAGGAACCCGGCGATCGCGGCGTGCTCCAGGCCGCCGACGGCGGAGAGGACGCCGATCGGGTCGGACGGGTCCGGCCGGTGCAGGGCCAGCGCGGCGCGGATCACCTCGACCTTGCGGGCGTGCGTCTCGTCGTCGATGCCGGTGCCGCGGCCGGTGACCTCGGCCGGGTCGAGGCCGGTGAAGACCGAGATCAGGGCGGCGGAGGCGGTGGTGTTGGCGATGCCCATGTCGCCGGTGACCAGGGCCTTGTTCCCGGCCGCGACCAGGTCGCGGGCGGTCTCGATGCCGACCTCGATCGCCTTCAGGGCCTCCTCGCGGGTCATCGCCGGGCCCTGGGTCATGTCGCCGGTGCCGGGACGGACCTTGCGCGGCAGCAGGCCGGTGGTGCGGCCCTGCTGGATCGCGTGGGGCAGTTCGGCGGCGACGCCGACGTCCACCACGCAGACCTCGGTGCCGATCTGCTTGGCGAAGGAGTTGACCACCGCTCCCCCGGCCAGGAAGTTCCCGACCATCTGGGCGGTGACCTCCTGCGGCCACGGGGTGACGCCCTGGGCGTGCACGCCGTGGTCGCCGGCGAAGATCGCCACGCAGGCCGACTCGGGGATCGGCGGCGGGCACTTGCGGGAGAGACCGGACAGCTGGGCGGAGATGATCTCCAGCATGCCGAGCGAGCCGGCCGGCTTGGTCATCCGCTTCTGGCGGTCCCAGGCCTCGCCGAGCGCCTTGGCGTCCAGCGGGCGGATGCCGCGCAGGGTCTCGGAGAGCAGGCTGTGCGGCTCCTCGCCGGGCAGCGCGCGGTTGCCGTACTGCTCCTCGTGGACGACCCAGGACAGCGGGCGCTTCTTCGCCCAGCCCTGCTGCTGGAGCTCGGGCTCGTCCGGGAAGGCGTCGACGTAGCCGACGCAGAGGTACGCGACGACCTCCAGGTGCTCGGGCAGGCCGAGCTCGCGGACCATCTCGTCCTCGTCGAAGAAGCTCACCCAGCCGACGCCGAGGCCCTCGGCGCGGGCGGCCAGCCAGAGGTTCTCGACCGCGAGGGCGGCCGAGTACGGGGCCATCTGGGGCTGGGTGTGGCGGCCCAGGGTGTGCCGGCCACCGCGGGTGCGGTCGGCGGTCACCACGATGTTGACGGGCGTCTCCAGGATCGCCTCGGTCTTGATTTCCTTGAACTGCTTCGCCCGGCCCTTGGGCAGCGAGTCCGCGTACGCCTCGCGCTGGCGCTCGGCCAGTTCGTGCATCTTGCGGCGGGTCTTGGCCGAGCGGATCACCACGAAGTCCCACGGCTGGGAGTAGCCGACGCTGGGCGCGGTGTGGGCGGCCTCCAGGACGCGGATCAGCACCTCGTGCGGGATCGGGTCCGGACGGAAGCCGTTGCGGATGTCGCGGCGCTCCCGGATGACCTGGTGGACGGCCTCGCGGCCGTTCTCGTCGAAGGCGGGGGCGGCGGGGCCGCGCGGCTCGGCGGGCTCCTCGGGGGCGAGGTCCTCGGCGGAGGGCTCCTCGGCGGGCGCCTGGGCGGCCTCCTCGGAGGTCCCGGCGACCGCCTCGACGGCCGGCTCGGCGACCGGCTCGGCGACCGGCTCGACGGCCGGCTCCGGGGCGGCCTGCGCGGCCGGCTCCGGGGCGGCCTGCGCGGCCGGGGAAGCCTCGGCGGGGGCGTCGGCGGACGCCTCGGTGACGGCCTCCGGTGCGGCCTCGGCCACGGGGGCCTCCGCGACGACGGCCTCGGCGCCCTGGGCGGCTTCCGGCTGCGCGTCGGCGCCGGCCTCGGGCTGCGGGGCGGCGGCCTCGGGCGCGACGGCGGCGGGCGCCTCGGTGACGGCCTCCGGTGCGGCCTCGGGCGTCACGGCCTCGGGAGCGGCGGCCCCGGCCGGCGTGGCCTCCTGCGGCTGTTCCGCCCCGGCTCCGGCCCCGGGCTCGCCCTCGGGTGCGGCGACGGCCTGGCCGGACGGCATCTCACCGGTGCCGGCCGCCGTCTCGGCGGCGGCCTCGGGCCGGACCTCGGCCTCGGCGACGGCGGCGGCGCCCTCGGCCGGTACCGCGTCCTGGGCCGGCTCGGCCGCCGGCGCCCCGGGCTGCTCGGCGGGCGCTATGGGGGCGGGCTGCGGCGCCTCGCCCTCGGCGACGGCCTGGACCGGCTCGGCGGCCTGGGCCGGCTCGGTCGCCTCGACCTGCGGGAGACCGTGCGGGGCGGGCGCGGCGAGGAAGGCGGAGATCCGGCGCGGCTGACCGGCCTGCGGCTGCTCGGCCGGGGCGGCGACGGCCTCGGCAGCCGCGGCGGCCTCGGCCACGGGCGCCTCGGCGGCGGCCTCCTGGGCCCCGGCCTGGGCAGGCTCGACCGGCTGCACGTGCGGCTGCTCGACGGGCAGGGCGACGACGGCCTCGGCGGCCGGCTCGGCGACGGGCTCCGCCACCGCCTCGGCGACGACGGCCTCCGCCACGGCGGCCTCGGCGGCCACCGGCTCGACCGTCACCGGCTCCGCGGCCGGAACGGCCCCGGCGGCCCCGGCGGCCTCGGTCACCTCGGCGGCCTCCGCCACCTCGACGACCTCGATGGCCCCGACCATCTGCGGCACCTCCTGGACCAGCTGGACGCCCTGGACCGGCTGCGGCCCCGCCTGCGACACCGGCTGAGCCTGAACGGGCACGGCGGCCTGCGGCTCCGGCTGGCCGACGACGACCGGGATGCCGTGGGCGGGCGTGCCGCCCTGCGAGGGGCCGCGGTCGGCGAGCGAGCGGACCGGCACCTGGCCGGTCATCAGCGACGGGTCCGGGATCGGCGGGCCGGCGTGCAGCGGCCGGCGCGGCTGCTGAGCCGCCGTCAGCGCGTCCTGGCCCTGCGCCTGGAGCGGAACGGCCTGGAGGGGCTGGCCCTGGGCCTGCAGCGGCTGAACCTGCGGCTGCCCCGGGTGCTGCTGCGCGGCCTGGTCGGCGGCGCCGAGCACCGGCGGCTCCAGCGGCGGCCAGGACGGCTCGACCGGGGTACCGGGCACGCCCCGCGGCTCGGCGCCGTGCTGCTCGGCCCCCGGCTCGGCGGGGACGGCGGCGACCGGCTCGCCCCAGGAGCCCTGCGGGCCGGGCATCAGCAGGACGTCGTCCTCGTCGTCGAGCGGGTCCGGCTGGTCGGGCTCGTCGAGGAAGTGGAAGGCGGGGCCCGGCGCGCCCTGGTCGGCCGCCCAGCCCTCACCGGGCACGCCGGCGACGGGCGCGCCGGCCGCACCGACGACCGGGACGCCGTAGCCGGGCGTGCCGAGCGGCTGCGCCTGACCGGGGAAGCCCTGCGGCGGCACCATGCCGGTGGCCGACGGCACCGCGCCGGGCACGCCGTTCCCCGGCACCGCCCCGACCGGCACCCCGCCGACCGGCATCCCGCCGTTCGGGACCGCTCCGTTCGGGATCGCGCCGTTCGGCATCGCGGGCGCCGGGATCACACCGCCGTCCATCGCGACACCCGTCACGGGGGCGACGCCCTGCACGGGTGCGACGGCCGCGACGCCCTCCGGGCCGCCGAGCGGGTCGGACCCGGCGAGCAGGTGCTCCGGCAGTCCCTCGTTCGGGACGTGGCCGCCATCGGTCATGTCAAAGCTCCTTCCAGGCCGCTGCCGCGCCCTTGGCGACGCGATCACCGACCGCAGCGCCCATCCGCACGGGCCGGGCCTGCACCGGCCCGCCCCTCAACCACACACGGCCGCCGCGCCCGAGGCGCTGCGGCCGACGTCCTTCCGGCGCGCTGCGGCACCCCGGCCCGCGCACCACCCGCGAGGGGCGGCGCGTCATCTGAAACAACGACAAGCCGGGGCAACCGGCACGACCGCACCGGACCCTACGGCATTCTCCAGGTCCGGCACGCGGCCCGTCGAATTGCCCACACTCCGAGCCGTACCGGCTTGCATCACGTCAAAAAGGCGACAAACCGACCGGATCGGGCGGGCTCGCGGACGCCGCCGCCGTCCCGGACGCCACACTACCGGCCCGGCGCCACCGCCTCTCGAATCGGTGTCCGGATGCGACCTGGATCACCGCTTCGCGCGCCCCCCGTCCCCCGGCGCACCACCGCCGGCGGGGCGGATCCGCACCGGATCGTCACCGGACCACCGGGACCGGGCCGCAACCCTCACCGGATGTGCCACCCGGCGCCACCCGCCGGACGCCGCCGGAGGCGCTTCGTCTTCACACGATCTGCTCACCCCAGAGCAGGAGCACGCCCGGCTCCCCCGCGCCCAGGCGCAGCGCGCCCGCGCCGTCCGCCGCCAGCGGCGCGGCCTGGAGCAGCGCGCCGTCGGGCCGGTAGCCGGCCTCGCCGATGGCGCGGCGGATCTCCTCCGCCTCGGCGAAGGTGCGGGCCACGGCCACGAAGCGTTCGGGGCGGCGGGCGAGCACGGCGCGCACCACCGGGGTGCCGCCGGACTCGACGACGACGGCGTCCGGCTCGGGCAGGCCGCCGAGCACCTCCGGGCCGCCGCCGTGGACGGTCTCCACCTCGACGCCGTAGCGGCGGGCGTTGACGGCGACGCGGGCACAGGCGGAGCGGTCGGCCTCGACGGCGACCACGGCGGCGCCGAAGCGGGCGGCCTCGACGGCGAGGGCGCCGCTGCCCGCGCCGACCGACCAGACGAGGTCGCCGGGACGGGCACCCAGACGGGCCAGCACCAGGGCGCGCGCGTGCGCGGGGAGCGACTCCGATGCGCCCGGCGCGTCCTCCGCGCGCCCGGCGCCCGCGTAGGCGTCGGCGGGCAGTGCCCAGCCGCGGTCCGCGCCGGGGAAGCCGACCGGGCGCCCGGCCAGCCAGCCGGCCGCCTCGCCGGCCGTGCCGGTCCGCGGGCCGCCGTTGTTGCCGCTGTTGTTGCCGCCGATCACGAGCACCACGCTGGGGTCGCGCCAGATGTGGTCGGCGACCCGGTCGGAGGTGAGGACGGTGACGTCCTCCTCGGGGGTGCCGAGGGCCTCGCAGACCACGAAGGTGCGGTGCACCCCGCGCAGCATCAGGGCGAGTTCGCTGGGCCCGGCACCGGGCGCGGTGAGCACGGCGACCTTGGGGTTGGCCCGGCAGATGTTGGCCGCGCGGCGCAGCCGCCCGCCGTGGGCGCTGACCACCTGGGCGTCCTCCCAGGGCATGCCGGCCCGCGCGAAGGCGGCGGCGACCGAGGAGACGGCGGGCAGGACCTCCAGTTCGAGGCCGTACTCGGGGCGGCGCAGGGTGCGGACGACACCGAAGAAGCCCGGGTCCCCCTCGGCGACGACGACGGCGGCGCCGCGGTGCTCGGCGATCCGGCGGGCGGCGAGCCGGATGTCGCCGAGGGCGATCCGTTCGGCGCCGGACGGCACCGGGAGGGCGCTGAGCTGGTAGGGGGCGCCGGCCACCAGGGTCGCCGCGGCCAGGGCCGCGCCGGCGGCCTCGGTCAGCGGTGTGCCGTCCCACCCGATGACCGTGATCCGGTCAGCCATCTGCGGCCGTTCTCCCTCGCCTCGGTGCGCCGACATGCTGCGCCCGCGTGCGGCGCCGGTGCAGAGGCTACCGGGTGTCATCCCCTGGGCGCCGACATCTCGCACACATGTCCGCCGCCCGTGGACCCGACGGGCGGGGCGCGCCGAGCAGGCCGGCACGCGCCGGCCCGGGCGCGGGCGCGGGTCAGTCGCGGAGGACGTACCGGTGGTCGCCGGGCCGGCGGCCGGCCCCGTGGTCCGCCGGACTCTCCATGTCCTCCGGCAGCAGGCTCCACAGGATGAGGTCGCTGCGGCTCTCTCCTGCGGCCCGGCGGCCGGGAGGCGCCCCGACCGTCATCTCGCCGGACTCGCCGCGCACTATCCAGGCGCTGCGCAGCACACCCTCGCTGATGCCGCCGATCTTCTGGGCGACCTGCTGGGCGGCGGTGTTGCCGGCGGCGGTGCGCATCTCCAGCCGCAGGAAGCCGCGGTCCTCGAAGAGCCACTGGGCGACGGCGAGGACGGCCTCCGGCGCGTAGCCCTCGCCGCGCGCCCAGGGGGCGGTGACGTAGGCGATCTCGGTGGAACGCAGCCGCCAGTCGGTGTTGCGCAGTTCGACCAGGCCGACGAGGCGCTGGGTGAGGTGTTCGGTGACCGCGAAGACGATGCCGTGGCCGGCCGCGCGGTGGGCGGGGGCGAGGGTGCGGGCGAGTTCGGCGGCGTACGCCTCGGTGAAGGGGTGCGGGAGGTCGGTCCAGGCCAGCACGAGCTCGTCGGCCATCATCTCGGCGAGGCCGGGGGCGTCGTCCTCCGCAAGGGGGCGCAGCACCAGCCGTTCGGTGCTGATGGCGGTCTCGGGGAAGCTCGCTGCCATGCCGTCTCTCCTCGCCGGGTCGTGGACACACCGTACGCCTCGCCGGTGCCCCCGGTGTCACGCGGTGCGCGGACCGGACGACGGTACGTCAGAACACGGTCTGTCAGGGCGTCACTGGTGCATACTGCCCGACCGGGCCCCCGCCGGTCAGCGGCGGGGGCCCGGTCGTGGGCGTGCGGGGCCGTGCTCCCGGGTCGGGGCGCGGGTGCCGGAACGCGGGGATCAGCACACGGGGATCAAGAACAGGGAATCAGAACGCGGGGATCACGGAACCCTTGAAGTTGTCCTCGATGTACTTCTTGACCTCGGGCGAGCGGAGCAGCTCGGCGAGCTTCTTGACCCGCGGGTCGTTCTCCTTGCCCTGCTTCACGGCGAGGATGTTGGCGTACGGGTTGCCCTCGGCCTTCTCCAGGACCAGCGAGTCGCCGTTGGGCTTGAGGCCCGCGTCGAGGGCGTAGTTGCCGTTGATGACGGCGGCGTCGAGGTCGTCGATGGAGCGGGGCAGCTGGGCGGCCTCCAGCTCCTTCCACTTGAGGTTCTTCGGGTTGCCGGTGACGTCGGCGGGGGTGGCCCCGGTGCCGACGCCGGCCTTGAGCGTGATGATGTTGTTGTCGGCGAGCAGCTTGAGCGCGCGGCCCTCGTTGGTGGCGTCGTTCGGCAGGCCGACGGTGGCGCCGTTGGCGAGGTCGCCGATGGCCTTGACCTTCTTCGAGTACACGCCCAGCGGCTCCAGGTGGACCGTCCCGACGGAGACGATCTGGGTGCCGTGCTTCTTGTTGAAGTCCTCCAGGTACGGCACGTGCTGGAAGTAGTTGGCGTCGGCCGAGCCGTCCTGCACCGCGGTGTTGGGGGTCACGTAGTCGGTGACCTCCTTGATGGTGAGCTTGAGGCCGGCCTTCTCCGCCAGGTTGTCCTTGACGTACTTGAGGACCTGGCCGTGCGGGGTGGGGCTGGCGACGACTGTCAGCGCGGCGTTCGGGTCGGAGGACCCGGACGAGCCGGAGCTGCCGCAGGCGGCCAGCGAGAGGGCGATGCCGGCGGTGGCGAGGACACTGGTGAACTTCAGGGCGTTGCGCACGAAAAGTGCCTTTCTGCGTGGTACGGGGAACCGCGTCCGGTGCGGACGACGGGTGGTCTAGGGGGTGACGAGGTCCTCGTCGGGCGCGGCCGGGGCGGCGGGGGTGCCGCCGCGCGGGCGGAGCAGGCGGGTCCGGCCTCCGGTGCGGCCGCGGTTGGCCAGGCCGCGGACGGCCCAGTCGCCGAGCAGCTGCACGAGGGTGACGATGATCACCAGCTCGGCGACGATGGTCCACATGAAGGCGGTCTCGAAGCGGAAGTAGCCGTAGTTGATGGCCAGGGTGCCGAGGCCGCCGCCGCCGACCGCGCCGGCCATGGCCGAGTAGCTGATCAGCGTGATGACCGTGGTGGTCACGGAGGCGACCAGGCCGGGCAGGGCCTCGGGCAGCAGGGTCTTGCGGACGATGGTCCAGGTGGAGCCGCCCATCGACTGCACCGCCTCGACCAGGCCGCGGTCCACCTCGCGGACGGACGTCTCGACCAGCCGGGCGAAGAACGGGATCGCGCCGATGGTGAGCGGCACGGTCGCGGCCTGCCAGCCGATGGAGGTGCCGACCAGCCAGCGGGTGAAGGAGATCAGGGCGATCATCAGGATGATGAACGGCACCGAGCGGGCGATGTTCACGACGGCGCCGAGCACCTTGTTGACCGGCCGGTTCTGCAGCAGGCCGCCCTTGTCGGTGACGACGAGCAGGACGCCCAGCGGCAGGCCGAGCAGGACGGTGCCGGCCGTGGCGACGCCGACCATCTGGAGGGTCTCCCAGGTGGCGGGCCACATCAGTTCCTGCATCTGGTCCCAGGTCATGCCACCGCTCCGCTCGCCACGTCGACGCCGTCCGCGCCGATCACGTCCACCTGCAGGCCCTGTTCGCGCAGGAAGCCGATCGGCACCACGTTGTCCGCGCTGCTGCCGGGCAGTTCGACCCGCATCCGGCCGACCATCCGGCCGGCGATGGTCTCGACGGCCGCGCCCAGGATGTTGATGTCGATCTGGTAGGTGCGGGCGAGCTGGGACACGAAGGGCCGGGCGGAGCTGTCGCCCTGGAAGGTGATCTCCAGCACGGTGCCGCCGGGGTGGCCGGTGCCGAACTCGCTGAGCGGGAAGAGCTCGCGGGCGAGCTCGGAGCCGGGCTGGGCGAGCAGGTCGGTCAGCGCGCCGGACTCGACCACCTTGCCGCCGCGCATCAGGGCGGCGGAGTCGCAGACGGACTTGATGACGTCCATCTCGTGGGTGATCAGCAGGACGGTCAGGCCGAGCTGCTGGTTGAGGTCGCGCAGCAGCTTGAGGATGGAGCGGGTGGTCTCGGGGTCGAGCGCCGAGGTGGCCTCGTCGGAGAGCAGCACCTTGGGGTCGCCGGCCAGGGCGCGGGCGATGCCGACGCGCTGCTTCTGGCCGCCGGAGAGCTGGCCCGGGTAGCTGCGGGCCTTGTCGGCGAGGCCGACGAGGTCGAGCAGCTCGGCGGCCTTGCGGCGGCGCTCGGTGCGGTCCAGGCCGATGATCTCCAGCGGGAGTTCGACGTTCTCCTGCACGGTGCGGGAGGACAGCAGGTTGAAGTGCTGGAAGACCATGCCGATCCGGCGGCGGGCCTCGCGCAGCTCCTTGCCGGCGCGGTTCTCGCCGCCGGGGAGCGCGGTCAGCTCGACGCCGTCCACGGTGACGGTGCCGGAGCTGGGGCGCTCCAGCATGTTGACGCAGCGGATGAGGGTGGACTTGCCGGCACCGCTGGTGCCGACGACTCCGTAGACCTCGCCCGGGCGGACGTGCAGGTCGACGCCGGCGAGGGCGGTCACCTCGCGGCCGCGGGAGCGGTAGACCTTGGTGAGGTCCGTGGTGGTGATCACAGGTGCTTCCGTGGGTCGGGGACGGACGGCGTGCGGCCGCCGGACCGGGTTGCGGTCGACGGCGAGGACGGCGTTGCGCCAGGGGGATCCGGACCTGCCAGCCCTGGACCGTCACCGCCGGGCGGTGTCGGGCCGCGCGACGGCGTGGCCCTTGCGGGTCGTCAGGGAGCGCCACCGGCCCGTGGACGGGCAGGCGGAGGGAGGGGGGTTGCGCTGCTGGCAGGCGGGGCGCTCGCGCGGGGCGCGGGCGGCGGGGTCTCGCTTCGGGGCGCGAGCGGTGAGGCGGTGGCCCTCAGCAGTGACACATTCGACGACACATGGCACGCTCACCTGCCGGCAGGGTGCCGGTGGGGGTGCAGTTCGTCGTCGCAGTCATGTGAGCCAGTAAATCAGATGGGCGGATTTGCGCCCAATTCTTTGCATCCGGCGTCCGCAATGCGGACACACAACGCCGCCACCTGCAACGATACGGCCCAGCACCGCCTCCGGATCGTCCGAATGGTGGCGGTGCCGGGCCGGATGGGGCGGCCGGGCGGGGTCAGGCGGAGGCGGCGAGCTCGGCGTCGGCGGACTTCTCCAGGTGGACCAGACTGAGCCGGCCGTTGACCTGCTCGACGGCGGTCTGGCGGTAGCCCTGGCGGGCGTAGAGGCGCAGGTTCCCGAGGCTGCGGTGGCCGGTGAACAGGCGGTAGGCGGTCAGCGGGCGGCCGTCCTCGGCGAGGCGGCGCTCCAGCGCCTCCAGCAGGCGGCCACCCAGGCCGTGCCGCTGCATCCGGGGGTGGACGACCAGACGCCCTATCCGGGCGATGCCGTCGGAGTCGATCCGGCCGCGCACCGTGCCGACCACCTCGTCGCCGAGGCGGGCGACCAGGAACTGCTGCTCGCTCAGCTCGCCGCGCAGGCTCTCCAGGGTCTGTGTCAGCGGCTCCAGGGTCCAGTCGCCGTAGAGCTCGGCCTCGCTCTGGTAGCCGAGGTACTGGAGCTTGAGGATCTGCTCCGCGTCATCGGCGTCCGCCGCCGAGATGATCACGCTCATGCCCATGTGCTGGGGCCTCCCCATCGTCGTGCCCGGCGCGCAAACGTGAGGGTGCCGCACCGGATGCCCTGCCGGAGGTGCCCCGGCCGGGGATCTGCCCTGACCGGGGGTGGCGCACGAACGTACCAGCCGCGGGGCCCGGATCGGGTCCACGGCGCCGGCGGCGCGCTCACGCCCGGGTTCAAGCGCTCGCACGGCCGTCAGGAGCTACGTTCGCCAGCGCTCTACCCCTGTGTCAGCTGCTCTCAACCTCCCGGCCGCCGGACGTGGCCGAGGTCACGTCCGGCGCGGGCGCGTACGACGGCGGTGCGCACGGCGGAGGTGCGCACGGCGCGGGTGCCCACGGCGCGGGTGCCCACGGCGGGGAAGGCCGCGGTCAGCCGTGGCGCTCGGCGTGGAGCAGGGCGCGCAGGCAGGCGAGGCAGCGGGAGCGGGTGGGGCCGATGGAGCCGCGCGGCATGCCGAGGCGTTCGGAGAGCTCGCGGTAGGTGGGCGGCGGGTCCTCGGCGAGGGCCGCGACCAACTGCGGGCAGCGGCCGGGCAGGGCGGCCACCGCCTCGCGGACCAGGCGGCGCCGGAGGGCGGCGAACACCTCGTCCTCGGCGGAGGGGACGGACGGAACGTTGGTGCACATACCGTGCATGACCGGCCGTCGGCCGGAGCGGTTACGGCCGGCCGGTCGCGCGCACGCGGAAGGGGCGCGACGGCCGGTCCGCCACGCCCCTCCCGCGGCCCTCGGGCCGGCCCCGGCCTCAGCCCTGGAGCCACTCCTCCTGGCGCGCCAGGTCGGCCTTGACCTCGGCCAGCTGGACGGCGACCGCCGAGGGGGCGGTGCCGCCGCGCCCGTTGCGCGAGGCGATCGCGCCGTGGACGCTGAGCACGGACCGCACCTCGGGAGTGAGGTGCTCGGAGATCGCGGCGAACTGCTCGTCCGTCAGGTCGGCCAGCTCGATGCCCTGCTGCTCGCAGACCTTGACGCAGGCACCGGCCACCTCGTGCGCGACCCGGAACGGCACGCCCTGCTTGACCAGCCACTCGGCGATGTCGGTGGCGAGCGAGAAGCCGGCCGGGGCCAGCTCCTCCAGCCGCTCCCGGTGCACGGTGAGGGTGGCCATCATGCCGGTGAAGGCCGGGAGCAGCACCTCCAGCGTGTCGCAGGAGTCGAAGACCGGCTCCTTGTCCTCCTGGAGGTCCCGGTTGTAGGCGAGCGGCAGCGCCTTGAGCGTGGCGAGCAGGCCGGTCAGGTTGCCGATCAGACGGCCGGACTTGCCACGGGCGAGCTCGGCGATGTCCGGGTTCTTCTTCTGCGGCATGATCGAGGAGCCGGTGGAGAAGGCGTCGTGCAGCGTGATGAAGCCGAACTCCTTGGTGTTCCAGATGATCACCTCCTCCGCGATCCGGGAGAGGTTGATCCCGATCATCGCGGTGACGAAGGCGAACTCGGCGACGAAGTCGCGCGAGGCCGTGCCGTCGATGGAGTTGCCGACCGAACCGCGCTCGAAGCCGAGGTCCGCGGCGACCGCCTGCGGGTCGAGGCCGAGCGAGGAGCCGGCCAGCGCGCCGGAGCCGTACGGCGACACGGCGGTGCGGGCGTCCCACTGGCGCAGCCGCTCGGCGTCCCGGCTGAGGGCCTGCACGTGCGCGAGGACGTGGTGGGCGAAGAGCACGGGCTGGGCGTGCTGGAGGTGGGTGCGGCCCGGCATGGCGGTGTCCGGGTGCTCCTCGGCCAGGCCCACCAGGGCGTGCTGGAGGTCGAGCACCAGCCCGCCGATG
Organism: Kitasatospora sp. NPDC127111; assembly: GCF_042677465.1. NCBI lineage: Bacteria > Bacillati > Actinomycetota > Actinomycetes > Kitasatosporales > Streptomycetaceae > Kitasatospora > Kitasatospora sp. NPDC127111. The sequence continues at coordinate 30,928 of NZ_JBHXTG010000066.1, read as the reverse complement.
ATCTTCGCGTGGTCCCGCAGGTACATCCGGAAGAGCGTGGCGATCTGGTCGTTGCGCGAGCGCCCGGCCCGCAGCTTGCCGCCGAGTTCGGCGCCGAGCCGCTCCAGCAGGCCGCGCTCCAGCGCGGTGTGGACGTCCTCGTCGGCGACGGTGCCGGTGAAGGTGCCGGCCTCGACGTCGGCGAGCAGCTGGTCGAGCCCGGCCAGCATGCCGTCGAGCTCGGCCTCGCTGAGCAGGCCGGCCTTGTGCAGGACCCGGGCGTGGGCCTTGGAGCCGGCGATGTCGTACGGCGCGAGGCGCCAGTCGAAGTGCACCGAGGCGGAGAGCTTGGCCAGCGCCTCGGACGGGCCGTCGGCGAAGCGCGCGCCCCAGAGTCGGACGTCGGCGTTCTGGTCGGCAGGCATCGCTCGGGCTCCTTGCACGTGAGGGGGTCGGTGAGGGGTGGGCCCCGGCCGCGAGGTGGGTCGGCCGGGGCCCGGGGAGGGGTGGCTCAGGCGAGGTCGCGGCGGGCGGCGATCTTCGAGGACATGCCGAAGATCTCGATGAAGCCCTTGGACATCGACTGGTCGAAGGTGTCGCCGGTGTCGTAGGTGGCGAGGTTGAAGTCGTACAGCGACTGGTCCGACTTGCGGCCGTTGACGACGGCCCGGCCCGCGTGCAGGACCATCCGGATCTCGCCCGAGACGTGCTGGTTGGCCTCGTTGACGAAGCCGTCCAGGGCGCGCTTGAGCGGGGAGAACCAGAGGCCGTCGTAGACCAGCTCGGCCCAGCGCTGCTCCACCTGCCGCTTGTAGCGGGCGAGTTCGCGCTCGACGGTGACGTTCTCCAGGGCCTGGTGGGCGGTGATCAGGGCGATCGCACCGGGGGCCTCGTAGATCTCGCGCGACTTGATGCCGACCAGCCGGTCCTCGACCATGTCGAGGCGGCCGATGCCCTGGGCGCCGGCCCGCTTGTTCAGCTCCTCGATGGCCTGCAGGACGGTGACCTTGCGGCCGTCGACGGCGACCGGGACGCCGGCGTCGAAGGTGATGATCACCTCGTCGGCCTCGCGGGGGGCGGCCGGGTCCTGGGTGTACTCGTAGACGTCCTCGATCGGGGCGTTCCAGATGTCCTCCAGGAAGCCGGTCTCGACGGCCCGCCCGAAGACGTTCTGGTCGATCGAGTACGGGGACTTCTTGGTGGTGGCGATCGGCAGGCCCTTGGACTCGGCGAAGGCGATCGCCTTGTCCCGGGTCATCGCGTAGTCGCGGACCGGGGCGATGCACTTCAGGTTCGGGGCGAGCGAGTTGATGCCCACCTCGAAGCGGACCTGGTCGTTGCCCTTGCCGGTGCAGCCGTGGGCGACGGTGGTGGCGCCGTGCTTCTGCGCGGCGGCGACCAGGTGCTTGACGATGACCGGCCGGGAGAGGGCGGACACCAGGGGGTACTGGCCCTGGTAGAGGGCGTTGGCCTTGAGGGCCGGGAGGCAGTACTCGTCGGCGAACTCCTCGCGGGCGTCCGCGACCTCGGCCTCGACGGCACCGCAGTCCAGCGCGCGCTGGCGGATGACGTCCAGGTCCTCGCCGCCCTGGCCGACGTCGACGGCGACGGCGATGACCTCGGCGCCCGTCTCCTCGGCGATCCAGCCGATGCAGACGGACGTGTCCAGACCGCCCGAGTAGGCGAGTACGACGCGCTCGGTCACGGCTTTCTCCTTCACAACTGTGCGAACAGGTTTACGGCGATAGGCATAAGTATGCACTACACCGTATGAAACTCAAAACCCCCGGCCGGGAGTCCGCCGAGGGTCGTGTCCGGGTACGGCTGTGGGCCCGGATCACCGGGCCCACAGGAGGACTACTGGGCCTTGGCCTGCGCGAGTTGCATCAGGTGGTCGGCGAGGGCCTGGCCGCCGGACGGGTCACGGCTGATCAGCAGGACGGTGTCGTCCCCGGCGATGGTGCCGATGATCTCGAAGACCTCGGCCTGGTCGATCGCGGAGGCCAGGAACTGGGCGGCGCCCGGCGGTGTGCGCAGCACCACGAGGTTGCCGGAGGCGGTGGCGGAGACCATGAGCTCGCCGGCCAGCCGGGCCATCCGGCCCTCGCTGGCCGACTCGCCCATCGGTGCGCGTGGCGTGCGGTCGCCGCCCTCGGCCGGGACGGCGTAGATGAGCGCGCCGTCCCGGTTGCGGATCTTCACCGCTCCCAGCTCGTCCAGGTCCCGCGAGAGGGTGGCCTGGGTGACCACCAGTCCGTCGTCGGCGAGCAGCTTGGCGAGCTGGCTCTGCGAGCGCACGGGCTGGCGGGTGAGCAGGTCCACGATTCGCCGGTGGCGCGCGGCGCGGGTCTGCGGGACCTGCGGCGTCGGGCCGGCGGCGGACTGGCCGGAGTTGGGAACGGTCATGTGATTATTCTCCCGGACTACGCTCGGCTCGCATCGGCCGGGGCGTTCTCCCGCACCGTCCGGAGGATCTCCGGCAGCGCGGCCAGGAAGGCGTCCGCCTCCTGCTCGGTGAGCACCAGCGGCGGAGCGAGCCGGACGGCGTCCGGAACGGCGGCGTTCACCAGGAAGCCGGCCTCCTGCGCGGCCGCCTGGACCCGGGCGGACACCGGCTCGGTGAGCACGATGCCGAGCAGCAGCCCGGCCCCGCGCACGTGCGAGACCAGCGGGTCGCCGATCGCCTCGATGCCGTGCCGCAGCCGGTCGCCGAGCTTGCGGACGTGCTCCAGCAGGCCCTCGGACTCGATGGTGTCGAGCACCGCGAGCGCCGCCGCGGCGACCACCGGGTTGCCGCCGAAGGTGGTGCCGTGCTGCCCCGGGGTGAGCAGCTCGGCGGCGTCCCCGAAGGCGAGCACGGCGCCGATCGGCAGCCCGCCGCCCAGCGCCTTGGCGAGGGTGACGACGTCCGGTTCGACGCCCTCGACGGCCTGGTGGGCGTACCAGTACCCGGTGCGGCCGATGCCGGTCTGGATCTCGTCCAGGACCAGCAGGGTGCCGGTGGCCCGGGTGATCTCGCGGGCGGCGGTCAGGTAGCCCTCGGGCAGCGGGATCGCGCCGTTCTCGCCCTGGATCGGCTCCAGGAAGACGGCGGCGGTCTCGGTGGTGACGGCGGCCCGCAGCGCCTCGACGTCGCCGAAGGGGACGTGGGTGACGTCGCCGGGCAGCGGCTGGAACGGCGCCTGCTTGGCGGGCTGGCCGGTGAGCGCGAGGGCGCCCATGGTCCGGCCGTGGAAGCCGCCCTGGAGGGCGACGAGGTGGGTGCGGCCGGTCCGCCGGCTGATCTTGAACGCGGCCTCGTTGGCCTCGGCGCCGGAGTTGCAGAAGAAGACCCGGCCGTCGCGGCCGGAGAGCTTCAGCAGCCGCTCGGCGAGGGCGATGGTCGGCTCGGCCATGAAGAGGTTGGAGACGTGGCCGAGGGTGCCGATCTGCCGGGTGACGGCCTCGACGACCGCCGGGTGGGCGGTGCCGAGGGCGTTGACGGCGATGCCGCCGAGCAGGTCGGTGTACTCCTTGCCGTCCGCGTCCCAGAGCTTGGCGCCCTCGCCGCGGACCAGCGGGATCCGCGGGGTGCCGTAGTTGTCGGTGAAGGAGTGCTGCCACCGGTCGGTGAGTCGCGCGTTGGAAGTCATGCCAGTCCCCCGGTCACGGTCGCTTCGTCGTCCGGCACGACCATCGTGCCGATGCCCTCGTCGGTGAAGATCTCCAGCAGCAGGCTGTGCTGCACCCGGCCGTCCAGGACGCGGGCGGTGCCCACGCCGGAGCGGACGGCGCGCAGGCAGCCCTCCATCTTGGGGAGCATGCCGGAGGCGAGGCCGGGCAGCAGCTCCTCCAGTTCGCTCGCGCTGAGCTGGCTGATCACGTCGTCGGAGTTCGGCCAGTCCTTGTAGAGGCCCTCGACGTCGGTGAGGACGACGAGCATCTCGGCGCCGAGCGCGACCGCGAGGGCGGAGGCGGCGGTGTCGGCGTTGATGTTGTAGACGTGGCCGTCGGTGCCGCGGGCGATCGAGGAGACCACCGGGATCCGGCCGTCGGCGATCAGCGCCTTCACGGCGCCGGCCTCGATGTTGACGATGTCTCCGACCAGGCCGATGTCGACCTGCTCGCCGTCCACCACCGCGTACCGCTTGACCGCGGTCATGGTGTGGGCGTCCTCGCCGGTCATGCCGACCGCGAACGGGCCGTGGCTGTTGAGCAGCCCGACCAGTTCGCGCTGGACCTGGCCGGCCAGCACCATCCGGACCACGTCCATGGTCTCGGGGGTGGTGACCCGCAGGCCGTTGGTGAACGAGGACTCCAGGCCGAGCCGGTCCAGCTGGGCGCTGATCTGCGGGCCGCCGCCGTGCACGACGACGGGGTGCAGGCCGGCGTAGCGCAGGAAGACCACGTCCTGGGCGAAGGCCGCCTTGAGGTCCTCGTCCACCATGGCGTTGCCGCCGAACTTGATCACGACGGTCTTGCCGTGGAAGCGCTCCAGCCAGGGCAGCGCCTCGATCAGCGTCATGGCCTTGGGCAACGCGGTGTTGTTGCGGGCCTGTTCGCCCTTGGGTGCGATCTGCACTTTTCCGTGTCCCTCGGGGGCTCGGTGTCTCAGGTGGAGTAGGCGCTGTTCTCGTGCACGTAGTCGGCGGTGAGGTCGTTGGTCCACAGGGTGGCCGCGGCCTCGCCCGCGTTGAGGCGGGCGGTGATGACGACCTCGCGGCCGGTCATGTCGACCAGGTCGCGGTCCTCGCCCACGCTGCCGTCCCGGCAGACCCAGACGCCGTTGATGGCGACGTCGAGGCGGTTCGGGTCGAAGGCGGCGGTGGTGGTGCCGATGGCGGCCAGCACCCGGCCCCAGTTCGGGTCCTCGCCGTGGATGGCGCACTTCAGCAGGTTGTTGCGGCCGATGACGCGGGCGACGTCGACGGCCTCGTCCTCGGTGGCGGCGGCGGTGACCTCGATCCGGATGTCCTTGCTCGCGCCCTCGGCGTCGCCGATCAGCTGGCGGGCGAGGTCGGCGCAGACGGTGCGGACGGCCTCGTCGAACTCGGCCCGGTCCGGGGTGGTGCCGGAGGCGCCCGAGGCGAGCAGCAGGACGGTGTCGTTGGTCGACATGCAGCCGTCGGAGTCGATCCGGTCGAAGGTGGTGCGGGTGGCGCCGCGCAGCGAGGCGTCCAGGGCCGCGGCGTCCAGGTCGGCGTCGGTGGTGAGGACGACCAGCATGGTGGCCAGGCTCGGGGCGAGCATGCCGGCGCCCTTGGCCATGCCGCCGACGGTCCAGCCGGCCGGGCTGGTGACCTGGGCGGTCTTGTGGACGGTGTCGGTGGTCTTGATGGCGATCGCGGCGGCCTCGCCGCCGGTCGCGCTCAGCTCCGCGGCGGCGGTGGCGACGCCGGGCAGCAGGAGGTCCATCGGCAGGCGGACGCCGATCAGGCCGGTGGAGGCGACGGCGACCTCGCCGGCGTTGAGCTTCAGCTCCTCGGCGACCTTCTCGGCGGTGGCGTGGGTGTCCTGGAAGCCGAGCGGGCCGGTACAGGCGTTGGCGCCACCGGAGTTGAGGACGACGGCGGAGACCAGGCCGCCCTTGAGGACCTGCTCGGACCAGAGCACGGGCGCGGCCTTGACCCGGTTGGCGGTGAAGACGCCGGCGGCGGCGAGCGAGGGGCCGTCGTTGACGACCAGGGCGAGGTCCGGGGTGCCGGACGCCTTGATGCCGGCGGTGACTCCGGCGGCTCGGAAACCCTTGGCGGCCGTCACTCCGAGGTTCTGGTGGTCGGTCACGGTGCGACTCCGTTCACGGGAAGGCCCAGCTCCTCGGGGAGCCCGAGGGCGATGTTCATGCTCTGCACCGCGCCGCCGGCGGTGCCCTTGACCAGGTTGTCGATCGCGCTGATCGCGATGATCCGCCCGGCGGCCTCGTCGAGGGCGACCTGGACGAGCGCGGCGTTCGAGCCGTAGACGCTGCTGGTCTGCGGCCACTGCCCCTCGGGCAGCAGGTGGACGAAGGGCTCGCCGGCGAACGCCTCGGCGTAGGCGGCGCGCAGGCCCTCGCTCGTCACGCCGGGCCTGGCCTTGGCGGAGCAGGTGGCGAGGATGCCGCGCGGCATCGGCACCAGGGTGGGGGTGAAGGAGACGGTGACCGGCTCGCCCGCGAGCGGGGTGAGGTTCTGCGACATCTCCGGGGTGTGCCGGTGGACGCCACCGACGCCGTAGGCGCTGACGCTGCCCATGACCTCGCTGCCGAGCAGGTGGGTCTTGGCGGCCTTGCCGGCGCCCGAGGTGCCGGACGCGGCGACGATCACGGCCTCGGGCTCGGCGAGCCCCGCCGCGTAGGCCGGGAACAGCGCGAGCGAGGCGGCGGTCGGGTAGCAGCCGGGCACGGCGATCCGGTTGACGCCCTTGAGCGCGGCCCGGTGGCCGGGCAGCTCGGGCAGGCCGTACGGCCAGGTGCCGGCGTGCGCGGAGCCGTAGAACTGCTCCCAGTCGGCGGCCGCCCTGAGCCGGAAGTCGGCGCCGCAGTCCACGACCAGCACGTTCCCGCCGAGCGCCTCGGCGACGGCGGCGGACTGGCCGTGCGGCAGCGCCAGGAACACCACGTCGTGGTCGGCCAGCACCTCGGGGGTGGTGGGCTCCAGGATCCGGTCGGCGAGCGGGAGCAGGTGCGGCTGCAGTGCGCCGAGCCTGGTGCCCGCGTTGGAGCCGCCCGTCAGCGCCCCGATCTCCACCTCCGGGTGGCCGAGCAGCAGGCGCAGCACCTCACCGCCCGCGTATCCGCTCGCGCCGGCGACGGCGACTCGCAATGCCATGGCGTTCCCTCCTTAGTCGTGGCATGAATATACGCAGTACGGAACATTCATGCAAGGAGTGTGCGGGGAAGCGCCCGGCCGCCGGGCCGGGCGCGAAACCGCGGAGGAACCGGGGGAGGAACCGGGGACGGCCCGGACGCGGGCCGGCGGCGGGCCGGGCTCGGGCCGGGCGCGGGTCAGCGCTTCACGGCGCGCAGGACCACGAACTTGGGGTTGCCGGCGACGAGTTGGCAGTTGCCGAAGAGGCGGCGCAGCTTGACGTGGTAGCCGAGGTGGCGGTTGCCGACCACCCAGAGTTCGCCGCCGGGCCGCAAGGCGCGGCGGGCGCCGGTGAACATCCGCCAGGCGGTGGCGTCGGTGGTCGCCTGGTGGGAGTGGAACGGCGGGTTGTTGAGGACGAGGTCCACCGAGCCGGGCGGGACGGCCTCGGTGTCGAGGGCGTCGGCGGTGAGGAACTCGGCGGACGCGTCCGGGCCGAGGTTGGCGCGGAAGGTCGCCTCGGCGGAGGCCACGGCCTGGTGGGACTCGTCCACGAAGACCAGCTCGGCCCCGGGGCTCGCCAGCGCCGCCGCGGTGCCGACCACGCCGTTGCCGCAGCCGAGGTCGACCACGCGGGCACCGGGGGCGGCGGTCGGCAGGTGGCCGAGGAAGAAGCGGGTGCCGATGTCCAGGCGCTCGGCGCAGAAGGTGCCGGCGTGGTTGACCACGGTACGGCCGGCGGCCGGGCCGATGTCGCCGGGCAGCGCATAGGTGTGCGGCCAGGGGCTGGGGCCGGGCTCCAGCGCCGGGTCGGGGGTGCAGAAGATCAGCCGGGCCTTGCGGACCGCGAGCGAGGTGCGGGTCGGGCCGAGGACGCGCTCGAAGAGCTGGAGCGTGGAGGTGTGGATCTCGGTCACCATGCCGGTGCCGACGACCACCGTGCCGGCGTGCACGGCCGGGGCCAGCCGGTGCAGCTGGTCCTCCAGCAGCGCGAGGCTCTTCGGGACCCGTACCAGCAGGACGTCGATCCGCTCCGGCGGCGCGTCCTGGGTGGTGAGCAGCCGGGCGGCGTCGGGGGCGGCGCCGGCCCGGGCCAGGTTGGCCAGGGTGGCCCGCCGGCCGAGGTGGGAGTCGGAGACCTGGACCGGACCGGCCGGGGCGTCGGCGGCGAGCGCCGCGGCCAGGGCCGTGGTCAGGGCGCCCCAGCGGTCGCCGAGGACGACCACCGTACGGCCGGTGAGCCCGGTGGGCGCGCCCTGGGCGCTGTCGGCCTCGCCGGCCAGGTGGCGCAGCAGGTACTCGTCGGCGGCGTCCCAGGCGCGCAGCCGCTCGCGCGGGTCCTCCGGGTAGCGGGTGAGGTCGAAGGTGCCCCACGGGGTGACGAAGGGGGTCGCGGCGGCGGGCGTGCTGAGGCGGTTCATCGTGGTCTCAGGCTAGCCGACCGCCGGGCGGGGGCCGTCCGGGCGGCCGATACTGGAGGGGCCAGACCGGAGGGACCCGACCGGAAGGGGCTCGGGAAATGGACTGGAAGCTCGAAGTGGTGGTGGTTCCGGTGTCCGACGTGGACCGGGCCAAGGTCTTCTACGAGGAACAGGCCGGCTTCACGGTGGACCACGACACCCGGATCCGCGACGGCGTCCGGGTGGTCCAGCTGACGCCCCCGGGCTCGGGGTGCTCGATCGTGGTGGGCACCGGGGTCACGGACGCGCCGCCGGGCTCGCTGAAGGGACTCCAGCTGGTGGTGCCGGACATCGACAAGGCGCACGGCGAACTGGTCGCGCGCGGGGTGGAGGTGAGTCCGGTGCAGCACTTCGAGGCCGGCGCCCGGGTGGACGGGCGTGGCGGGGCCTGGAACTCCTTCGTGTTCTTCTCCGACCCGGACGGCAACGGCTGGGCCGTCCAGGAGTCGCCGCAGGCCTGAGCGCGCCGGACGGCTGGGTAGGCTCGGAGGATGGTCGAAGACGAGGGAAGCGTCCGGGTGGACAGCTGGATCTGGTCGGTGCGGCTCGCCAAGACGCGCGCGCTGGCGGCCGCCGCGTGCCGGGCCGGGCACGTCCAGGTGAACGGGGAGCGGGCCAAGCCCGCGCAGTCGCTCAAGCCGGGGGACGAGGTGCGGGTGCGCCTGGAGGGCTACGAGCGCGTCGTGGTGGTGAAGCGGCTGATCCGCAAGCGGGTCGGCGCCGCGGTCGCGGCCGAGTGCCTGGTGGACAACAGCCCGCCGCGCCCGCCGCGCGAGCTGGTCGCCTCCGCCGGCGAACGGGACCGGGGCGCCGGCCGGCCCACCAAGCGCGACCGGCGCGAACTGGACCAGCTACGACGGCGGTAGCCGCCCACCGAGCACCCCGCTACCCGCGCCGAACGGGGTGCTCGGCCTGAACGGCGAGCCGGCGCGGGGCGTCGTCGCCGATCCGGGTGAGCAGGTCGTCGAGTTCCACGAAGACCTCCCACCGCTCGCGCCGGGCGGCAGCGGCGAGCCGGTCGACCACGAGGTCCTCCAGGTCGCGGATCCGGCTGTTCTTCCACGCCTTGTCGGCCAGGCTCACCAGCAGTTCCTCGGTGCTGGTGCCCGGCTCGCCCCAGCTCGCGTGCGTGCGGGCGAACCGGGCGAGCCGCTCGGGGACGCCGTGGGCGCGCAGCAGCTCGTACCCGGCGGGCTCGTGGGCGGAGCCGGGCGCGGAGAGTTCCTCCGGGTGGACGGTCTTGCCGATGTCGTGGGTGGCGGCCCCGAACAGCACCGCCTCGCGGTCCAGCGCGAGGCCCGGGCAGGCCGCGGCACACCAGTCGGCGATCGTCCGCGCGACCTCGTGCACCAGGCTCAGGTGGGCGACCAGCCGGGGTGGGGCGTCGACCGATGCCAGCAACCGGCCGGCGGCGTCGGGCAGCGGCGGGAGACCGGGCACGGGTGTGGGGGTAGCCCTTTCGGGTGACGGGTTGTCAGTGGTGGGGGTTAGCGTCGGGTGGACGGGGGCGCGGGGCGGCCCCGGCGCTCTGGAGGGGAGGCGCCGGGGCCGGTGCGCGGAGCCGTCAGCGCTTGAACGCGACACCCGCGTAGGCCGAGACCTCCTGCCAGCCCTCGGGGAGTTCGCCGGTGGGGACGTGCCCGGCCTCGGGGCGCCAGAGCGGGAGTTGGACCAGGCCGGGCCCGGTGAACTCGAAGTCGCCGAAGAACGGCTCGACGCCGGCGCGCGGGCGCAGGACGAGCGGGGCGCTGGCGCTCCGGTAGATCCGGGCGCCCTCGGCGGCGCTCTCCCGGGAGGCGAAGTCGGGGCTGCCGTGCGAGAGGATCAGCGCGCTGCCGGGGGCGAGCGCGTCGCGCAGCGTGCGGACGATCGCCTCGGCGCCGTCCTCGTCCCGGATGAAGTGCAGGACGGCGACGAGCATCAGGGCGACCGGCTCGCCGAGGTCGACGGCGGAGCGCAGGGCGGGGTGTTCGAGGATCGCCGCGGGTTCGCGCAGGTCCGCCTCGATCACCGAGGTGTGGCCGACCGGCTGACCCGCCAGCAGGGCGCGGGCGTGGGTGGCCACGATCGGGTCGTTGTCGACGTACACCACGCGGGCGTCCGGGGCGACCCGCCGGGCGACCTCGCTGGTGGAGCCGACGGCGGGGATGCCGGTACCGATGTCGATGAACTGGCGGATGCCCCGGCCGGCGACGAACTCGACGGCGCGGCCCAGGAATTCGCGGTTGGTGCGGGCGAGCAGGGGCAGCGCCGGGTAGGCGGCGATGGCGGCCTCGGCGGCCTTGCGGTCGACCTCGAAGTTGTCCTTGCCGCCGAGGTAGTAGTCGTACATCCGGGCGGTGTGCGGGACACCGGTGTCCAGTTCGGTCGGCGGCTGCCAGTCCTCGGCCCGGGCCCAGTCCCAGTCCGTGTCGGTCCCGGAGCCGTTCTCCACGCCGTTCTTCACGCCGTTCTCGGTGCCGTCGTCAGCGCCGGCGGGTATGCCGGTCGTCGCCGTGGTGTCCTCGTGCATCCTGCTTCCGCCCCCTATGCCTCACTGCCGGAATGCCTGCCCCGTCGCGGCGCGTGCCCCACCACGCGGTGCGCCGTGATCGTATCCGACGACATGCCGTGGAAACAGCGAGAGTTCGGGTTTCCCCGGCCCTCCACGGATGGAATGTGTGCACGTCAACCACGCGCCGCGGGGCCCGCCCCTCGAATCGCCCCTGCGTGTCGCCGTCTCTATGCTGGCTGCCGATGACTGCCGACCGGATGACCGTCTCCCGCCGCTCCGTCCTGCGCGCCTCCGCCGGAATGGCCGCCCTCACCGCCACCGGCGGGCTGCTCACCGCCTGCGCCGACGGCGGCCAGCGCCGGGCCGACCCGGGCGCGCTCGCGGTGCACCCCGGCACCGTCCACCCGGGCGGCGGCGACCCGGCCGCGGTGGACCCGGCCTGGGGCGGCGGCGAGGGTCCGGCCTCGCCCGCCCCGGCGTCACCGGCGACCGCCACCCCCTCCCCCGACCCGGCCGCCGCCACCGCGCCGCCGGCCCCGCCGGTGCTGGCGCCGCTCGCCCCCGGCACGCCGGTCGAGGTCGCGTACGGGCCGCGCACCGGCAAGAACGTCGCGCTGACCTTCCACGGCAGCGGCGACCCGAAGCTGGCCACCACCCTGCTGGAGATCGCCGAGCAGCGCGGCGCCGGGCTGACCGTGATGGCCGTCGGCAGCTGGCTGGACCAGCAGCCGCAGATGGCCCGGCGCGTCCTGGACGGCGGCCACGAGCTGGGCAACCACACCCAGAACCACCTGAACATCTCCGCGATGACCCCCGACCAGGCGCGCGCCGAGATCGCCCAGTGCGCGGAGCGGTTGCAGCGGCTCACCGGCTCGATCGGCCGCTGGTTCCGGCCGTCCGCCGCCCAGTACGCCACTCCGATGGTGCGCGAGCAGGCCAGGGCGGTCGGTTACGAGCACGTGCTCGCGTTCGACGTCGACCCGCGCGACTACAGCGACCCGAGCGCGGCGGAGCTGCAGCGCCGGGTGCTCGGCTCGGTCAAGGGCGGCTCGGTGGTGGCGCTGCACATGGGCCACCAGTGCACGGTGGACGCGCTGCCCGGGATCCTGGACGGGCTGGCGAAGTCCGGGCTCAAGCCGGTGACGGCCAGCGCCCTCTTCGCCCCCGCGTGACCCGCCCGGCGCCCGGACCCGCCCCGCTCCCTGGTGTCGGCGCCGGCCCCCAGGGCATCCTCAGGGCGCCCTAGCCCAGCGGGTCCTCGGGACCGTACGGGCGCAGCCGCAGCGTCCGCGCGTCGGCCTCGCGGATCTCCTCGGCGCGGCTGACCAGCTCCTCCAGGTTGTCCCGCCCGGCGTGGATGAACCGGCCGTGCAGTGCGTCGAAGCGGCCGCGGGCGGCGTCCACGGTGACCGCGACCATGTACGGGATGGAGCCCCAGGTCTTCATGTCCCGGAACATCGGCATGCCCGCCGTCATGTCGGTGGCGACCGCGCCCGGGCTGATGTCGAGCACGACCACGTGGTGCTCGGCGAGCGAGTCGGCCATGTTGTCGGAGAGTTGGAGCAGCGCCCCCTTGGAGGTGGCGTACGCGGTGTAGTGGCCGTCCGGGCGCAGCGCGAAGCCGGAGTTGAGGTTGACGACCCGGCCGCGGCGGCGTTCGACCATGCCGGGCAGGACGCAGCGCAGCAGGTTGTAGGGGCCGCGCAGGTTGGTCTCGACCACCTGCCACCACTGGTTGGCGTCGGTCTCCCACAGCGGTACCTCGGCGCGGTCGACCTGGCCGGCGTTGTTGACCAGCAGGTCGACCGGCCCGAGGTCGTGCTCGACGACGCGGACCGCCTCGCGGACCGAGGCGGGCCGGGTGACGTCCGCGGCGACGGCGACACCGCGGGCGCCGTGCCGGGCGCACTCCTTGAGCGTTTCGGTGATGGTCTCGTGGGTGCGGCCGACCAGGCCGACGGCCATGCCCTCGGCGGCGAGGCCGATGGCGATCTCCCGACCGATGCCCCGGCCGGCTCCGGTGACCAGGGCGACCTGTCCTGTGAGCGATCCCGTTGCCATCCCCGTGCTCCCTTCGCCTGCCACCGTGCCCCGCCCCTCCCCCCGGCCCGCCCGTCCCGGCCCGGGGGCCCGGCTCGTGGATCCGCGGCCGTCCCGCATTCTGTCCGGCCGCGGGCGCGCCGGCCCGGCGGGCGCACGGCCGCGGACGACGGGGACACCCGTTCGGCGCAGCCTCCGGCCGGCCGGTCGGCCCGGGGAGGGGATGACCTACTCGCCGGTACGGAGTAGTAACGTCGTCGGAGCGGTGCACCGGTGCCCACATACCGGTACACCGCCCGCCGAACAGCGGCTTGCTGGACACCTGTCGCTGGGGCCGCACCCCCAGCACCACCGAAGGGCAACTGAGTGAGTGACATCGCGCGCGTCGGAGTGATCGGCTGCGGTCTGATGGGGTCGGGCATCGCGGAGGTGTTCGCCCGGGCCGGGCTGGACGTCCTGGTGTCGGAGGCCAACGGGGAAGCCCTGGAGTTCGGCCGCACCCGGCTGACCAACTCCCTGGAGACGGCCGTCAAGCGGGGCAAGCTGACCGTCGAGCAGCGCGACGAGGCGCTGGCCCGGCTGACCTTCACCACCGACCTCGCCGACTTCGCGGACCGCGACCTGGTGGTCGAGGCGGTCGCCGAGCGCGAGGACATCAAGGTCCAGATCTTCCAGACGCTGGACCAGGTGATCGAGCGCCGGGACGCGATCCTCGCCTCCAACACCTCGTCGATCCCGATCGTGAAGCTGGCCGCCGCCACCACGCGCCCGGAGCAGGTGATCGGCCTGCACTTCTTCAACCCGGCGCCGGTGCAGAAGCTGGTGGAGGTGATCCCGACCCTGACCACCTCGGCCACGACCACCGAGCGGGTCGAGGCCTTCGCCACCGAGGTGCTCGGCAAGGAGCCGATCCGCGCCCGGGACCGGGCCGGCTTCGTGGTGAACGCGCTGCTGGTGCCGTACCTGCTGTCCGCGGTGCGGATGTTCGAGTCGGGCGTGGCGACCGCGTCCGACATCGACAAGGGCATGGAGGCCGGCTGCGCCCACCCGATGGGTCCGCTGCGGCTGTGCGACCTGATCGGCCTGGACACCATCGTCTCGATCGCCGAGTCGATGTACGACGAGTACAAGGAGCCGCTGTACGCCGCTCCCCCGCTGCTCTCCCGGATGGTCGACGCGGGCCTGCTGGGCCGCAAGTCCGGCCGCGGCTTCTACGACTACACCGCGAGCGCCTGACACCCGGCGGGCCGCCCGGTTCCGTCCGCCCCCTCGGCGGGCGGAACCGGGCGGCCCGCGCGAACGGCCCCGGTGTCCGGGCGCTACTTGACGCCGGCCGCGGCGCAGGCGTCAGCGACCTGCGGGGTGCAGAGGTCGGCCGCCTTGTAGAGGCCGCCGCCGACGACCGTGACCTGCACCTTCGCCTTGGTCACCACGATCGGCGTGAGCAGCAGCGAGGGGATCCGCACCCCGCCGCTCTCGGTGATCGCGCTCGCCACCGAGCTGATGTCCATGCCCTCGACCAGCTGGACGGCGATGGTGCCCGCCGCCTCCGCCTCGGGCTTGTACGGCTTGTAGATGGTGTAGGTCTGCTCGCCGGTCAGCACCCGGCGCACCGCGTCGATGGACGCGTCCTGGCCGCCCACCGGCACGTTCTTGATCCCGGCCGCCTTCAGCGCCTCGATGACGGAGGCGGCCATGCCGTCGTTGGCGGCGTACACGGCCTGGATGCCGTCCTTGCCGAGCGACTTGATCGCCTCGTTCATCTTCGCGGTGGCCACCTCCGGCTTCCACTCGCCGGACTGCTCGTAGGCGATCTTCTTGACCTTGCCGTCCAGGGCCCGGTGCGCGCCCGCCTTGAACATGCCCGCGTTGGGGTCGGACTCGGCGCCGTTGATCATCACCACGTTGGCGGCGGCGGCCTTCGGGCCGAGCGCGTCCAGCAGCGCCTGGCCCTGGAGTTCGCCCGTGCGGCCGTTGTCGAACGAGACGTACGCGGCGACCTTCCCCTCGGCCAGCCGGTCGTAGGCGACGACCTTCGCGCCCTTGGCGGCGGCGGCCTCGACCCACGGCGCGGTGCTCTTCGCGTTGACCGGGTCGAGCAGGATGACCTTCACGCCCTTCGCCAGCAGGTCGTCGAACTGGCGCTTCTGGGTGGCCTCGTTGCCGTCGGCGTTGGCGTAGTCGATCACGCACTTCGGGCAGAGCCCGGTCACGGTCGATTCGATGAGCGGCTTGTCGAAGGCCTCGTAGCGGGTGGAGGAGGCGTTCTCCGGCAGCAGCAGGCCGATGGTCTTGGCTGCCCCGTCGGCCGCAGGGGTCTGCGTCCCGTCGGTCTGGCCGCAGGCCGCGAGGGCGAGCGCCAGCGACAGCGCGGCCGTGCCCGTGGCCGCGCGACGCATGGGTCTGTTCATGGCGGGTGGTCCTCCTGACTGCGCCGCAGCGTCGCGGCAGAGGACGGAGTCAAGCGCCAGAACAGCGATTACGTCAAGAAGTGAAGGAGGTTCCGGGGCCTCTTCGGACCAATTCGTTATCGAGTGAATGGGAAGTGAAGGCGGTCTCCGCATCGCCGCAGGCCAGTAGAATCCGATCGGCCGCAGGCGTCAAGTCGTGAATCCAGGGCGGCACGCCCGGGGCCGCAAAGACCTCGGCCCGGCCCGGACGTCACCGTCCGGGCCGGGCCGTTCCACGGGATCCGGGTCAGCTGTTGATGCTGTAGCTGTCGCCGTAGACCTTCCACTTGAGCGGCGGGTTGAGGTCGAAGTTCCTCGCGTTGAGGAAGACCAGCTGCTCGGTGTCGACCCGGCTGGTGTCGGAGTGCGCCTCCTCGGTCTTCATCGCGGCGCGGCGGGCGTCCAGGAAGGCCTTGAGGTAGGTGGCCTCGTCGCCGCCCTGGGCCGGGGTCTTCGCCTTCTTCATCGCGGTCCTGCGGATGCCGCCGAAGCTGGTCGAGTCGGTGCCGGGGCCGTGCATCACGATGGCGTCGTAGTAGATGAACTGGCCGAGCGCGCGCAGGCCGTCGGCCTTGGCCTGGTTGACGGCGGGGTTGAAGTAGACCCGGTCGCGCTCGTCGTCCTGGGCCCGCTGGAAGACGGCGTCCTTGGCGGCGGTGGCCCAGTCGCGCTCGAAGGCGGAGCCGAGGCCGGCGTGCGAGTCGCTGCCGTTGACCTTGCGCAGCGCCGGGAGGTACTTGGCGAGGACGTTGCCGGGCTTGAGGTCGGTGTAGTGCTCGACCAGGTCGAGCATGTCGCCGGTGCCGGAACAGAAGCCGATGATGCCCGCGGTGTAGCCGCGGCCGTCCTTGATGTCCTCGATGTACTTGTACTGGGCCTTCCAGTCCAGCGAGGAGTTCTCGGCGCTGGACACCAGCTGCATCGCGATGTCCTTCTTGTGCGGGTCGTCCAGGCCGACGCCCTTGACCTGGACGGCGGCCGCGGCGACCGGGGCCGCCGCGTGGGCTGCGCCGGTGGCCGCGACCGTGGCGGGCGCGGCCACCAGCAGGGCGGCGAGGGCCATGCGTACGGTGCGGTGCTGCTGACGGTGCATCTGGGCTCCGTATCCGTGGGGGCGGGTGTGCGGGCACCCGCCGCGTGGAGTTAGGAAACTTTCCTAACTACTTGATAGCGGCCACGCCCCGTGCCCCGCAAGGGTTTTGACGGAATCACCTCAACCACTGCCCCCTCGGGCACCCCGGCCCTGCCCCGCGTTCACACCGCGCGGCGGCGCAGCCACCAGACCGCGACGGCACAGGCGGCCACTCCCAGCACCGCCATCCAGCCGAACTCGACGAACTGGAAGGACCAGTAGCGGTCGGCCGGCTGGTAGACCTCGTGCACCGCGTAGCCGCCGTCCCGGACCAGCTTCTCCGCGTCGGCGAAGCCCTTCCCGAGGTCGAACAGCTCACTGCTGCCGATCCGGTTCCCCGCCGGATCGGAGTACCAGGTGCTCCCCGTCCAGCGCTGGTCCACCGAGGTCTGCACCAGGGTGTGGACGGTGTCCTCCAGCGGCGTCCGGTAGTGGAACCGCAGGCCCTCGGCCACGAAGGTGACCGCGACCGAGGCCACGAGACCGGCCCCCACCGCCACCACCGTCCGGCGCAGCACCGCACCCGCCAGCACCGCGCATCCGAAGGCCAGCAGTGCCCGGCCGGCCAGCGCCGGGGCGCCCTCGACGAACAGGGCCGGGCTGAACCGCCCGCCCTGACGGGCCAGCGGTTCGTTCCACCAGGCGAGCTCCACCCCGACCAGCGCCGTCGCGCCGGTCAGCGCCACCCCGGCCAGGGCCAGCCCGCCCACCGTGAAGCGCCCCCGGCCCGCACCCTGGGTCCAGGCGAAGCGGAACGTGCCGTGCTCGAACTCCCGCGCGACCAGCGGCCCGCCGACGAACGCGCCGACCGCGCCGCCGAACAGGTAGAGCACCGTGTTGCCCACCATCAGCGGGGCACCCCAGCCGTGGATGAAGTCCTTCCAGACCCGGTTGCACTCCAGCAGCGCCGGATCGCACGCCTCCGCCCCCGAGCTCCGGTAGCCGGCGCGCACGTACAGGCCGCTGGCCAGCAGCACGGCACAGACGCCGGCCAGGACGGCGAGTCCCGTCAGCAGGGCGGTGCGGTGGCGGAGCCAGACCGCCCCGAGGACGCCGCCCAGGGGCAGGCCGGCGGTGATCGTGCTCACGACTGCAGCACCCTCTCGTCTCGACGGACGGCCCCGCTCGGGCCGGGAAGCGCGGAGGCGGCCGGTTCGCGCAGGTAGGCGAGGACCAGCTCCTCCAGTCCGACGCGTTGCTGGCGCCAGTCGCGGCCGACCGGGGCGTCCACGCCGCCGGTGCGCACCAGCAGGTGGGACTGGGCGCCGGCCCGCCGGTCCCGGACCACCGGGAGCCGGGCCGCGACCGCATCGGCCTCGGCGGTCGGGCCGGTGAGCATCCGGTGGGCGCCGAGCAGGTCGTCCACCTCGCCGCCGACCTGGACCCGTCCGCCGGCCAGCACCACCAGGTAGTCGCAGGTCTGCTCCAGCTCGGCGACGGCGTGCGAGGAGAACAGCACCGAGAGGCCGTCCTCGGCGACGGCGGTCAGCAGCAGGGCCATGAAGTCGTGCCGGGCCAGCGGGTCGAGGGCGGCCAACGGCTCGTCCAGCAACAGCAGTTCGGGCCGTTTGGCGAGTGCGAGGGCGAGCGAGACCTGGGCCTGCTGGCCGCCGGAGAGCCGACCGTACCTGCGGTCGAGCGGAATACCCAGACCGTCCAGATGGGCGCGGGCCCGGGTGTCGTCCCAGCGCCGGTTGAGGCCGCGGCCCATCCGCAGCAGGTCGCGGACGGCGAGCCCCGGGTAGAGCGCGGCGTTCTGGGCGACGAAGCCGATCCGGTCCAACGCACCCGGGGAGCCGGGAAGTTCGCCGCCGAGAACGCTCAGGGCACCCTCGGTCGGGGCGGTCAGCCCGGCGGCCAGGTTCAGCAGGGTGGACTTGCCGGCGCCGTTCGGGCCGACCAGCGCCACCACGTACCCGGCCGGGATCGCGAGGTGGCAGTCCCGCAGCGCCCAGGAGCGGCGGTAGCGCTTGCCCAGTCCGCCGCAGTCGATCACCGTGTCCGGCGCCCTCACGCCACCACCCCGTCCGAACCGTTCCGCAGATCGCGCAGCGCGTCCTCGAACACCGCGGCCATCCCCTCCTCGTCCAGCCCGGCGGCCCGCGCGGTGCGCAGCCAGTCGAGCAACCCCCTCCGCAGCGCGGCCCGTTCGCGCAGCGGCACGACGCCGGCGGGCAGCCCGCGGACGAAGGTGCCCTGGCCGCGCCGCCCGGTCGCGAGCCCCCGGTGCTCCAGCTCCCGGTACGCCTTGAGCACGGTGTTGGGGTTGATCGCCAGCCCCGCCACCACTTCGCGCACCCGCGGCAGTCGGTCGCCCTCCCGCAACCAGCCCATCCGCAGCGCCTGTTCGACCTGCTGCACCAGTTGCAGGTAGGTCGGGACGCCGGAGGCCGGGTCCAGGCGGAACTCGATCGGCGGGGGCTGCTCCTCCCCTGTTTTATCTACTTGCATAGTTAATGAGTGAAGTGGAGAAGTGACGGGACGTCAACCAAGGAACGGCAAAGGGCCCCCGGAGACCGGTCGGTCTCCGGGGGCCCTTCGGCGGACGGGGCGTCAGGCGCCGCGCAGCACCGCGCCCGTCCGGGCCACGGCCTCGGCGACGGCCGCCTCGCGGGCGGCGGTCGCCTCGTCGGCGGTCAGCGTGCGGTCGGCGGCGCGGAAGCGCAGCGCGTACGCCAGCGACTTCTTGCCCTCGCCGACCTGCTCGCCGGTGAACACGTCGAACAGCCGGATCGCCTCCAGCAGCTCGCCGGCGCCGGCCCGCAGCGCGGCCTCGACCTCGGCGGCCGGGACGGCGGTGTCCACGATCAGCGCCACGTCCTGGGTGGCGACCGGGAAGCCGGAGACCGCCGGGCCGGAGACCCGCTCGGCGCCGTCCTCGGTCAGCAGGTCCAGGTCGAGCTGCATCGCGCTGGTGCGCTCCGGCAGGCCCATGGCCTTGACGACGCGCGGGTGCAGCTCACCGGCGTGGCCGACCACGCGGTCGGTGCCGGCCACCACCAGCTCGGCGCAGCGGCCCGGGTGCCACGGCATCAGCTGGCCCTGGCGGACGGTCAGCTCGACGCCGGCGGCGCGGGCCACCGTGCGGCCGGCCTCGATCGCGTCGGCCCAGCTCGCCTGGGAGCCCTTGCCCCACCAGCCGGACGGCAGCCGCTCGCCGGCCAGCGCGACGGCGACCCGGCGCGGCTGGTGCGGCAGCGCCGCGTCCAGCGCGGCCAGCTCCTCGTCGGTCGGCCGGCGGTCGACGGCCGGGCGCGGCGCCACGGACAGCTCGTCCTTCGGCAGGAAGACCGTGCCCATCTCGAAGATCGCCAGGTCGGTGTTGCCGCGGCCGACGTTGCGGCGCAGCGCCCCGAGCAGGCCCGGCAGCAGCGTGGTGCGCAGCGCCGGCTCCTCGTCGTTGAGCGGGTTGACCAGCTTCACCGTGCGGCGGCGCCGGTCGTCCTTCTCCAGGCCGAGCGCGTCGAAGGCGGCGTCCCCGACGAACGGGTAGTTGTTGACCTCGACGTAGCCGGCCGCGGCCAGCGCCACGCCGACCCGGCGGTGCATCCGCTGGGCCTCGGTCAGGCCCTTGCCCGGCGGCACGGTGGGCATCCGGGCGGGCACGTTGTCGTAGCCCTCCAGGCGGATGACCTCCTCCGCGAGGTCGTACGGGTCGGTGAGGTCGGGGCGCCAGGTCGGCGGGGTGACCTCCAGGACGTCGGCGCCCGCGACGGAGCAGCCGATCTCCTGCAGGCGCCGGGTGACGGTCTCGCGGCCGTACTCGGTGCCGGCGACCCGGTCGGGCAGGTCGGCGGCGATGGTGATGGTGCGCACCGGGTGCGGCGCGGCGATGTCGGTGACACCGGCCTCGGCGGTGCCGCCGGCGATCAGCACCAGCAGGTCGACGGCGCGCTGCGCGGCGGCGCGGGCGGCCTCCGGGTCGACGCCGCGCTCGAAGCGCTTGGACGCCTCGGAGGGCAGCTTGTGCCGCTTGGCGCCGCGGGCGATGGCGACCGGGTCGAAGTGCGCCGCCTCGATGATCACCTCGGTGGTGCCCGGGCCGGCGGCCGGGTCGAGGATCTCGGTGGAGGCGCCGCCCATCACGCCGGCCAGGCCGATCGGGCCGCTGTTGTCGCAGATCAGCAGGTCCTCGGGGGACAGCTTGCGCTTGACCCCGTCGAGGGTGGTGAGGGTCTCGCCCGCCTCGGCCCGGCGGACCAGGATCGGCCCGTCGACCCGCTGCTTGTCGTAGGCGTGCAGCGGCTGGCCGACCTCGAGCATCACGTAGTTGGTGATGTCGACGGCCAGCGAGATCGGCCGGATGCCGGACTTCTGCAGGCGGCGCTGCAGCCAGATCGGCGACTTGGCGGCCGGGTCGAGGCCGACCACCGTGCGGGCCACGAAGCGGTCGCAGCCGGCCGGGTCGGCGACCTTGACCAGGTAGCCGTAGGAGTTGGCCGGGGGCACGTCGAGCAGCGCGGGGTCGGCCAGCGGCAGCCCGTACGCGGCGGCGGCCTCGCGGGCGACACCGCGCATCGAGAGGCAGTAGCCGCGGTCCGGGGTGACGGCGATGTCCAGCACCTCGTCGACCAGCTGGAGCAGCTCGATCGCGTCGGTGCCGGGCTCGTACTCGGGCGGGAGCACGATGATGCCGTTGTGGTCGTCGCCCATGCCCAGCTCGCGGGCGGAGCAGATCATGCCGGCCGAGGTGTGGCCGTAGGTCTGCCGGGCGGAGATCGGGAACGGGCCGGGCAGCACGGCGCCCGGGAGCACGACCACGACCTTGTCGCCGACGGCGAAGTTGGTCGCGCCGCAGACGATCTCCTGCGGCTCGCCGGTGCCGTTGGCGTCGCCGACGTTGACGAAGCAGTGCCGGATCGGCTTCTTGAAGCCGGACAGCTCCTCGATGGAGAGCACCTCGCCGACCACCAGCGGGCCCTTGAGGTCGCCGCCGAGCTGCTCGACGGTCTCGACCTCCAGGCCGGCCCGGACCAGCCGCTCCGCGACGTCACGGCCGGTCTCGCCGGCCGGCAGGTCGACGTACTCGCGCAGCCAGGAAAGCGGGACGCGCATCAGATCTCCATCCCGAACGGGAGGGTGAAACGCACGTCACCCTCGACCATGTCGCGCATGTCGGCGACGTTGTGACGGTTCATCAGGATCCGCTCCAGGCCCAGGCCGAAGGCGAACCCGCTGTAGCGGCTCGGGTCGACGCCGCAGGCGACGAGCACCCGCGGGTTGACCACGCCGCAGCCGCCGAGCTCGATCCAGCCCTCCGAGGAGCAGGTCCGGCAGGGCTTGTCCGGGTTGCCGACGGACTCGCCGCGGCAGACGAAGCACTGCAGGTCGATCTCGGCGCTCGGCTCGGTGAACGGGAAGTACGAGGGGCGCCAGCGCAGCTCCAGGCCGTCGCCGATCAGCTTGGAGACCAGCTGCTCGATGGTGCCCTTGAGGTCGGCGAAGGTGATGCCCTCGTCCACGGCCAGGCCCTCGACCTGCCGGAAGACCGGGGTGTGGGTGGCGTCCAGCTCGTCGGTCCGGTAGACCCGGCCGGGGCAGACGACGTAGATGGGGGGCTCGCGGTCGAGCATGGTGCGGGCCTGGACCGGGGAGGTCTGGGTGCGCAGCACCACGCCCGAGTCGGCGGAGCCGTCCGGGGCCTGGACGAAGAAGGTGTCCTGCATCGAGCGGGCCGGGTGGTCCGGGCCCAGGTTGAGCGCGTCGAAGTTCAGCCACTCGGCCTCGACCTCGGGGCCCTCGGCGACCTCGTAGCCCATCGCGACGAAGGTGTCCTCGATGCGCTCGGCCAGCGTGGTCAGCGGGTGCCGGGCGCCGCGCGGGGTGCGGTCGTACGGCAGGGTGACGTCCACCGCCTCCTCGACCAGCACACGGGCGTCGCGCTCCGCCTCCAGCTCGGCCTGGCGCTTGGCGAGGGCCTGGTTGACGGCGCCGCGGGCCTGGCCGATCAGCTTGCCGGCGGCGGCCTTGGCGTGCGGGGGCAGGGCGCCGATCTCGCGGTTGGCGAGGGAGAGCGCGGAGCGGTCGCCGGTGTGGGCGACCTTGGCCTGCTTCAGCTCGTCGAGGGAGGTGGCGGCGGCGAAGGCCTTGACGGCCTCGTCCCGGGCCTGCTCCACCACCTCGGGCTTGAGGGCCTCGACCTCGACCGGGTCGTACGACTTGTTGGGTGCCGACATCTCTATCTTTCCCGTGCTCCTGCTCGTCCGTGCTCAGGTAAAGGGGGCTCGTGCGCCCTCCTCGCCCGCCAACGGGCAGGAGGGGCCCTTCGCGTCACGCCCGGCGGGGCCGGGGCACGGGCAGCCCCCGCCTCGGTACTCGGGGAGGGTGTCCGCGGCACAGCCGCGCAGGGCGTTGCGCAACGCCAAAGGTCGAGTGTAGTCGCAGCGCGTAGCGCGACCGTCGTGATGCCCGCCCGGCGGCGACTTCGGGAACTGCTCAGAGCATGAAGTCGGGCACGCCGGCGGGCAGGATAAATCGGAACCGGGCGCCGCCGCCGGGCGCGCGGTCGACGCGGATCGAGCCGCCGTGGGCCTCCACGATGCCCTTGACGATGTAGAGGCCCAGGCCGGTGCCGCCGCGCTTGGAGCCGCGCCAGAAGCGGGTGAAGACGCGCGGCATCGAATCCTCGGGGATGCCCGTTCCTTCGTCGCTCACGGTGACTGCGGTGCCTTCCACGGTGCGGGGCGGGGTGCCGGAGCGCTCCCAGACGGGCGCCTCGACGACCTCCTTGGCCGGTGCCACCTCGATGGTGACAGTTCCCTCACCGTGCCGCACCGCATTTTCGAGCAGGTTGGCCAGCACCTGGTCGACCTTGTCCGGGTCGGCCCAGAGCACGGTGAGCGGCTCGCTGACCCGGATGTCGAAGCGGTCCTCGGGGATGCCGGTGGCGACCTTGCGCGCCACGTGCCGGTGGACCGCCGCGGCCAGGTCCACCACCTGCTTGCGCAGCTCCAGCCGGCCGGCGTCGATCCGGGAGATGTCCAGCAGCTCGGCGATCAGCCGGGTGACCCGGTCGGCGTCGGCGTCGACGGTCTCCAGCATCAGCCGCTTCTGGCCGTCGGTGAACCGCTCCCACTTGGCCAGCAGCGTCGCGGTGAACCCCTTGACGCTAGTGAGCGGCGACCGCAGCTCGTGCGCCACCGTGGCGATCAGCTCGGCGTGGCTGCGCTCGGTCCGCCGGCGGGCCTCGGTGCCGCGCAGCGCGATCACCAGGCGCTCCAGCCGCCCCTGCGGGCGGGCCCGCACGTACCGGGCGGAGACCAGCACCTCACGCCCGCCGGGCAGCAGCAGGTTGCGCTCCGGCTGGCTGGTCCGGATCGCCAGCCCGCCGTACGGGTCGGTCAGCTGCCACCAGCGGCGGCCGTCCAGGTCCTCCAGCGGGAGGGCGTCCTCCAGCGGACTGCCCAGCACGGCCTCCGGGCGGATGCCGGTCAGCCGGGCGGCGGCCCGGTTGAAGCAGACCACCCGGCCCAGCGCATCGGCGACCACCAGGCCGTCCGGCAGGTCGTCCGGATCGAGCTCTGGCCCGCTGCCGACCATGGGTGTCCTCCCCGATTACCCACCGTGTCTTTCCCCCCACCGAGGCAGACCCTAGCGTCTCGCAGCCCCTGGTAATAGGGCGTGACCGACAATGTGCGCCCGGCGGGAAACGTCGGGCGCGCCCCCGGCCGCGACGGCTTCCGCAGGGCGGCTACTCCTTGGCCCGGCATCCGCCCGGCGAGCGCTGGGCCCGCGCGGAGGCGTAGAGGCAGACGGCGGCGGCCGTGGCCAGGTTCAGGCTCTCGGCGTGCCCGTGGATCGGCACGCGCACCACCTCGTCGGTGAGTGCGCGGGTCTCCTCCGGGAGCCCCCACGCCTCGTTGCCGAACACCCAGGCGCCGGGCGCGCCCAGGGTGCCCTCGTCCAGCTCCTGGTCGAGGTCGCGCTCCCCCGCGCCGTCGGCGGCGAGCACCCGCACACCGGCCTCGCGCAGCCGGCCGACCACCTCCTCGACCGGTACGCCGACGGCGACCGGGAGGTGGAACAGGCTGCCGACGGAGGCCCGGACGGCCTTCGGGTTGTAGAGGTCCACCGAGGCGTCGGTGAGCACGACGGCGTCCGCGCCGGCCGCGTCGGCGGTGCGCAGCACGGTGCCGGCGTTGCCGGGGTCGCGCACGTGGGCGAGCACCGCGACCAGCTTCGGCCGGGCCTTGAGCACCTCGGCGAACGGGGTGTCGATGAACCGGCAGAGCGCCACGATGCCCTGCGGGGTCACGGTGTCGCAGATGTCCGCGATCACCTCGTCGGTCGCGGTGAGCACCGGCAGCCCCTCCGCGAGCGCGGCCCCGACGATGGCGGCGTGCCGCTCGGCGGCCTCCGGGGTCACGTACACCTCGACCACGGCGTGCTCGGCCGAGCCCGGCAGCTTCCCGAACGCGACGGCCTCGCGGACCGCCTGCGGGCCCTCGGCGAGGAAGCGGCGCTCCTTCGTGCGCTGGTTCCGCTTGGCGAGCCGGCGGGCGGCGACGACGCGCGGCGAGCGCAGGGAGGTGAGCAGGGGGGTGTCGGTGCTCGGCATGGTCTCGTCTCTGTGGCGCTGGGAGTGCGTGGGGCGCTGACGTGGGGCGCTGGTGTGGTGCCGCTGACGTGGGGCGCCGGCGTGGGGCGCTGGGGGGAACGCAAAACCGGACCCGCAGGGGGTGCCTGCGGGTCCGGTCAAGTCACGACTACCGATCCAAGAAGGATCAGGCGGCGTCGGCGGCGGCCTTCGGGGCGTTCACGTCGGCCGGCAGCGCCTTCTGCGCGACCTCGACCAGCGACGCGAAGGCGCCCGGGTCGTTCACCGCGAGGTCGGCCAGCATCTTGCGGTCGATCTCGACGCTGGCGGCCTTCAGGCCCTGCACGAAGCGGTTGTAGGTGATGCCGTTGGCACGGGCCGCAGCGTTGATGCGCTGGATCCACAGCTGACGGAAGTCGCCCTTGCGCTTCTTGCGGTCGTTGAAGTTGTAGACCAGCGAGTGGGTGACCTGCTCCTTGGCCTTGCGGTACAGGCGCGAACGCTGGCCACGGTAGCCGCTGGCGCGCTCCAGGATGACCCGGCGCTTCTTGTGGGCGTTGACTGCCCGCTTGACGCGTGCCACTTGATTACTCCTTGGGTAGGACCACGGACTACTTCACGCGGTCCGTCATTCGAATGGGTCGGGAAGGATCAGCTGCCCCGCTCACGGCTCGCGCCGGGCGGGAGGGCGATCACTTGCCGAGAAGCTTCTTGATCTTCTTGGCGTCAGCGGGGGCCATCTCGACGGTCCCGGCCAGCTTGCGGGTCAGCGTCGAGGGCTTGTGCTCCAGGAGGTGGCGACGGCCGGCGCGCTCGCGCAGCACCTTGCCAGAGCCACTGATCTTGAAGCGCTTGCTGGCGCCACTGTGCGTCTTCTGCTTCGGCATTTCGCCGTATCTCCTCGTCAGTCCGTCCACGCCCGCGCGGTGGTTGCCGCGCGGGCGTGAAGGATGGATCTGCGGTGACCGGGCGGGACGCCCCGTCACCCTTGGTGGCCGGTCCCCCGGGCCGCCCTGGCCGTGAAGGCTCAGGCGTCCTGGGAGGCCTCGGCCGGCTGCTCGACCTCGGCGGCGTCCTCGACGGCCTCCGCCTCGGCCGTGGCGTCCTGGGCCTCGACGGCCGCGTCCGCGTCGTCCGCGGCGGCGTCGGGGCCGGTGGTCCGGCCCTGACGCTCGGCCTTGCGGGCGTCGGCGAGGGCGCGGGCCTCGGCCATCGCCTCGGTCTTCTTCTTGTGCGGGCCAAGAACCATGATCATGTTACGGCCGTCCTGCTTGGCCGAGGACTCCACGAAGCCCAGGTCCTGGACGTCGTTGGCCAGCCGCTGCAGCAGTCGGAAGCCCAGCTCGGGGCGGGACTGCTCACGACCGCGGAACATGATCGTGATCTTGACCTTGTCGCCCTGCTTGAGGAACCGGACGACGTGACCCTTCTTGGTGTCGTAGTCGTGCGGGTCGATCTTCGGCCGGAGCTTCATCTCCTTGATGACCGTGTGCGCCTGGTTCTTGCGCGCCTCACGGGCCTTCATGGCCGACTCGTACTTGAACTTGCCGTAGTCCATGAGCTTGCACACCGGCGGCCGGGCGGTCGCCGCGACCTCGACCAGGTCGAGGTCGTACTCCTGCGCGAGCTCCAGCGCCTTGGCAAGCGGCACGATGCCGACCTGCTCGCCGCTGGGACCGACGAGTCGCACCTCGGGGACGCGAATCCGGTCGTTGATGCGGGGCTCGGTGCTGATGGGGCCTCCTCGGTTGCACCTTCTGCGATGCGGCCGTCGGACGGCGGTCGCACGTAGTGGACTCGACCACTGGGCGGGGCTTCATTCGTGCTGCGCTGCCTGACTTGCTGCTAGGCACTGCACGCACCGCGACACGAAAAAAGCCCCGCTCGGTACAAGCGGGGCTCCACACAACCGGGGGCTGCGCCCGTTTTGGGGGCGCTGCGGGCGACTCGGCACCGTGGTGCCCGTCGCGGACCGGACCCGTCGACCGCGAGGCCGATCAGGTGGGAGACTTTCGCGGTTGCCCTCTCGGGCCTCCTGGGTGGAGCCTCCACTTGCTGGCCGGGCGCCCTTGAGAGCACCTGGCCGGTCAGTCTCGAAGCATACAGCGCCGGGGGGTCGAATGCTATTCCGCCCCCGCCGAGCCGCCCTTGTACGCTCCCTGTGTACGGACACCGGCACGACGGAACGAGCCCCCCTTGAGCAGCGAGCCCACCCAGAACCCCGCCGCGGACGACGAGACGATCGGCTTCGACGACCTCACCCGGGACATCGCCGAGGTCCCGGCCGTCGAGGTGATCACCACCGTCGCGGTGCACCTGATGAGCGCCGCCGCCGTGAAGTGCGGCCTGGCCGAGGGCGGCGAGGCGGACAAGGACCTCGACGAGGCCCGCAAGCTGATCACCGCGCTGGCCGGGCTGGTCACCGCCGGCGCCCCCGAGATCAGCAACTTCCACGCGGCGCCGCTGCGGGACGGCCTGAAGTCGCTCCAGCTCGCCTTCCGCGAGGCCTCGCTCGTCCCGGACGCCCCGGGCGCGGGCCCGGGCGAGAAGTTCACCGGGCCGGTCTACGCCTGAACCCGATGACGGAGGGGGCCATCCGCTCACGTGAGCGGGTGGCCCCCTCCGCCGTTCAACGGACACCGCTCCCCGGCGCCGGGGGGCGTCGGCCCAGCACCGGTCCAGCGCCGGCAGCTCGTCCTAGCGCCGGTAGAGCGGCTCGCCCGGCAGCCGGGCGTCGGCCGGGAGCACCGCCAGGCTCAGGCCCCGGTCGAGCCGCACCCGCAGCACCGGGTCGGCCGCCACCGCCTGCCCCACCCGCTGCGCGGCGGCCTGCACGCCCGGCTGGTCCAGCGCCGGGTCCAGCACCACCGCGAGCAGCCCGTCGCCGTCCTGGTAGGGCGCCAGCAGACCGCTCACCACCTGCGGCTCGGCCGCCAGCAGCGCCCGCACCGCCTCCCGCACCTCGGGGTCGGCGACCGGCGGCAGGTACGGCCGGTTCTCCGCCAGCGCGCGCAGCCGGGCGCCGGACAGCTGGAAGGCCACCGGGCCGGCCGGGTCGATCAGCAGGGTGTCGGCGCGCTCCGAGAAGGCGACCATCGCGGCCTGCGGCGCGGCGACCGGCGCCGGGCGGGCGTCGGCCCGCCAGCGGGTCATCGCGTCCATCGAGGTGAAGGCCGGCAGGGCGCGGCGGCCGTCGGCGGCCTCGACCACCGGGACGGCCATGTCACTGGTCTTCTCGTGCTTGTGCCCGTGCTCGTCCACCTCGACCTCGCCGAGGACGGCGACGATCGGGACCATCAACCGGGTCGGCGTCAGCGCCGCGAGCACCTCCGGCTCGGCGGCGCGGTCCTGCGACCAGCGCGCGAGCGCCTCGGCGAGCGCGGGGTCGGCACTGCCGTCGTCGGCGGCGAATCCTGGGTTCGGGATGTTCTTGCGGTCCACCCGGCCGACCCTATGCCACCACCCGGCCGTCACCACACGGACCGAAGGTCCCCCGTCCGTTCCACTACCGACCGGTAGCGAGGTGTGGCAGTCTGCGCGCATGGCCACGCTCGAAGCTGCTGCCCGCACCGCCGCCGCGCCCTCGCCCGCGGCCGACCGCGCCCGCTACGACCGGGCCACCGCCCACCTGGACGGGCCGGTGGCCGTCGTCGACCTGGCGGCGTTCGACGCCAACGCCGCCGATCTGGTGCGCCGGGCGGCCGGCAAGCCGGTCCGGGTGGCCAGCAAGTCGGTCCGGTGCCGGGCCCTGCTGGAACGGGTGCTCGCGACGGACGGCTTCGCCGGGGTGATGAGCTTCACGCTCGCCGAGTCGCTCTGGCTGGCCCGCACCGGGATGCGCGACATCCTGCTCGCCTACCCCTCCGCCGACCGGGCCGGCTTCGCCGAGCTGACCGCCGACCCCGAGCTGGCCGCCACCATCACCGTGCTGCTGGACGACCCGGCCCAGCTGGACCTCATCGACGCGGCCCGGGCCGGCTCCGCCGAGGTGCGGGTCTGCCTGGAGCTGGACACCGCGCTGCACCTGCTCGGTGGGCGGGTCCGGGTCGGCGCCCGGCGCTCCCCGCTGCGCACCCCCGAGGACCTCGGCGCCTTCGCCGAACTGGTGCAGCGGCGCCGGGGGTTCCGGGTGGTCGGACTGATGGCGTACGAGGGGCACATCGCCGGCGTGGGGGACGACGTGCCCGGGCGGCCGGTGCGCTCCCGGCTGATCCGGCTCATGCAGGCCACGGCGCGGACCGAACTGGCCGAGCGCCGGGCCGCCGTGGTCCGCCGGCTGCGCCGGGTGGCCGAGCTGGAGTTCGTCAACGGCGGCGGCACCGGCAGCGTCGAGTCGACGGTCGCGGAGCGGGCGGTCACCGAGGTGGCGGCCGGCTCCGGGCTGTACGTGCCGCAGCTGTTCGACCACTACCGCGCCTTCCGGGGCCGGCCGGCCGCGCTGTTCGGGCAGCCGGTGGTGCGCCGGCCCGGCGTCGGCGTGGTGACGGTGCTCGGCGGCGGCTACCCGGCCTCCGGGGCGGCCGGCCCGGACCGCTCCCCCGTGCCGTACCTGCCGCCGGGGCTGCGCTACGACCCGATGGAGGGCGCCGGCGAGGTGCAGACCCCGCTGCTCGGCTCCGCCGCCGACGACCTGCTGATCGGTGACCGGGTCTGGTTCCGGCACGCCAAGGCGGGCGAGCTGTGCGAGCGCTTCGCCGAACTGCACCTGATCGAGGGCGACGAGGTGGTGCGGACCGTCCCGACCTACCGCGGCGAGTCCAAGACCTTCCTCTGACAGCACGGCGGCCGACGACCTTTCCGCCGTCTTAAGAAGGCCCGCTGGGATGCCTAACTCCGGCTTCCTGTCGGGCCTTTGCGCTGCGCCGGAGGCTACAGTCCGTCAAAAAGTGGCCCACAAAGGGCTATTGCCAGCTGGTCTAGTCCAATCATACGCTCAGGCCGGGGGTCCGCGCGCCGGGTCGGCGGCCCCTCGGGCAGACGTGTCCCTCCCCCACACGATCGACCCGGACCACGGTCAAGGAGTCCCCACCCCATGTCCATGAAGCGAACCGCCCTGTCCGTCGGCGTGATCGGCGCCGCGGTCATCGCCGTGTCGGCCGCCGCCACCGGCACCGCCGGCGCCCACGGCACCATCACCAACCCGGTCAGCCGGGTCGCCGCCTGCTACGCCGAAGGCCCGGAGAACCCCAAGTCCCAGATCTGCAAGGACCTCGTGGCGATGAGCGGCACCCAGCCGCTGTACGACTGGAACGAGGTCAACATCGCCAACGCGGACGGCCGCCACCAGGCGCTGATCCCGGACGGCAAGCTCTGCTCCGCCAACCGGGACAAGTACAAGGCGCTCGACCTGCCGCGGACCGACTGGCCGGCCACCCCGGTCAGCGCGGGCACCGTCAACGTCAAGTTCCGGGTCACCGCGCCGCACCAGGGCAACCAGACCGTCTACATCACCAAGCAGAGCTGGGACCCGACCCAGCCGCTGAAGTGGTCCGACCTCGACCCGACCCCGGTCGCCGTGGTGCCGACCAGCCGGACCGCGACGGACGGCTACTACACCTACACCGGCACGCTGCCGCAGCGCACCGGCCGCCAGCTGCTCTACATGATCTGGCAGCGCACCGACAGCCCCGAGGCCTTCTACAGCTGCTCCGACGTCGACTTCGGCAAGGCCGCCACCGCCGGGCAGCCGGTACCGGCCCTCGCCGCGCCGGCGCCGGCCGCGCCGAGCGAGGAGCAGATCGCCGCGGGCCGGTCCAAGTCCACCGTTTCCCACCACGGGCACGGCGGCGACGCCAACGAGCCGGCCGGCGCGGTCGTCCCGACCGCCCATGCCGCCGTCGGCGGCTCGGCCACCGGCCCGCTGCTGCTGGCGGGCGCCGCCGCGATCGGCGTCGGCTGGGCCGGCATGGTGCTCCGGC
This sequence comes from Kitasatospora sp. NPDC127111, assembly GCF_042677465.1. NCBI lineage: Bacteria > Bacillati > Actinomycetota > Actinomycetes > Kitasatosporales > Streptomycetaceae > Kitasatospora > Kitasatospora sp. NPDC127111. Next base: position 152 of record NZ_JBHXTG010000066.1, on the reverse strand, counting down.
GCCGTCGCTTCGAGGCTGTTCGACGCGACTCCTGACCGCCGGAGGCCGGGACCGGACCGCGACCGACCCCCGTGCGGTCCGGTCCCGGTGTCCGTCCGAGCGCGACACGACGGGGGGGCCCCCCCCCCGTGCCGGGGGGGGGCCGGCCGGCC